>NZ_JBTIWT010000029.1:0-58218 GCF_054353775.1 Bacillus sp. 5w2
AACACGAGTCAAATGACTCGTGTTTTTTCGTGTTTTCTTTTATAATCCATAGTAAGTAAAAAATGTGTTTAAATTATTATTATTTTGATTAAATACAGGGGAATGTGGCTAGGATAGTGAATAAGCAAAAGAGTTGCAAATTTTATTAATACGTATATAATTAAAGTCAAAGATAGTCAAAGTCAATAAAGGTGGCGGATAAATGAGAAATATATCTGATATCATTGAGCAATATCTAAAGCAAGTTATTGACTTAAGTAATAATAATGTGATTGAAATCAAAAGAAATGAGATTGCGGATCAATTCGAGTGCGTACCATCTCAAATCAATTATGTAATCAATACCCGTTTTACGTTAGAAAGAGGATTTGTAGTAGAAAGTAAACGTGGTGGAGGAGGTTACATTCGCATTATAAAAGTCAAACTGCATGACGATATAGACATTATTGATCAAATGCTTCATATGATTGATCATAGCGTTGCGCAAGGAAATGCAGAGAGTATGATTATACGTTTAATAGAAGAGGGAATCATAACAAATCGTGAAGCTAAACTTATGTTAAGTGTACTAGATCGCTCTGTATTATCAATGGATGTTCCTTCTCGAGATGAACTTAGGGCTCGAATATTATGCGCAATGTTAAGAACACTGAAATATAAATAAATACAGCTTTTGTAAAAGAATGATAACTAAAAGATAAGGCAGTTAAATATTGTAGAAGTTTTGAAAAAAGAACACGCACTTTTATTTAAACGAATAAAGGAAAGTGAACAATCTAGTAATGTATGAAAAGTACTATGAGATAGATCGTTCCTGTTGTAAAGGTGGGGATAGTGATGACTTGTCAAAACTGTAATATAAGACCAGCAACTTTACATTATACAAAAGTAATCAACGAAAAGAAGACGGAAGTTCATCTTTGTGAGCAATGTGCAGAACAAAGTGGCTATACGTCTTTCTTTCAATCATCGCAGTCTAGCTTTTCATTCCATGATTTATTTGCTGGGTTATTACACGGTGAATCAACAATGTTTGAAGAAGGCAAAAATGGATTTTCAAATAAAAGTATATTAAGGTGTCCAGATTGTAAGATGACATACGAGCAATTTACAAAGGTGGGACGCTTTGGATGTGCCTCTTGTTACGATACATTTAAGGAACATTTAAAGCCATTATTAAAACGTCTTCACGGCGGGCATACAGATCATTGTGGAAAAATTCCGGAACGTATAGAAGGAAATATTCACTTAAAGAAAGAATTAGATGAACTAAAACTCATTCTGAAACAATACGTACAGAAAGAGGAGTTTGAGAAAGCTGCTGAGGTAAGGGATAAAATTCGAGGTCTTGAAAATCAGCTTAGTGAGCATAGAGAGGGGGAATAGTTCTATGTCACTGGACAAAATTATGAATGAAGCGATTAGTCCATGGATGAAGGGGGATGGCCCTGATTCTGATATTGTTTTAAGTAGTCGAATTCGTTTGGCTCGTAATTTTAAAAAATATCAATTCTCTACTATGCAAAATGAAGAAGAAGCTAAACAGATTCATGAATTATTTAAAAAGGAATTTATAAATAAAACGGTAGAACCTTTTGGAGAGTTTGAACTATTAAAAATGAATGAATTAACGCCTCTTCAAAGGAGAGTATTAGTTGAAAAGCATTTAATTAGCCCCAACCTTGCAGGTACAGAATATGGAGCATGCCTATTGTCAGAAAATGAACATATTAGTGTCATGCTTAATGAAGAAGACCATATTCGGATTCAGTGCTTATTTTCAGGGTTGCAGTTATCAGAGGCTCTTCAAAGTGCCAATCAAATAGATAATTGGATAGAGGAAGAGGTTGAATATGCTTTTGATGAATCACTTGGATATATTACGAGTTGTCCTACTAACGTCGGTACAGGATTAAGGGCTTCCGTAATGATTCACTTACCGGGACTCGTTTTAACGAAAAGAATTAGCCGTATTATACAAGTAATTCAAAAATTAGGGTTAGTAGTAAGAGGAATATACGGTGAAGGTAGCGAAGCGTTAGGTAATATATTTCAGGTGTCAAATCAAATGACGCTAGGAAAATCTGAAGAAGATATTATTGCAGATTTAAAGAGTGTCATTCAACAAATCATACAACAAGAAAAAATGGCTAGAGAATTAATTGTACAAAATTCAAGTATTGAGCTTGAAGATAAAGTTTATCGCTCTTATGGCATACTAGCAAACAGTCGGTTAATTCAATCTGCGGAAGCGGCCACCTGCTTATCAGATGTACGACTGGGTATTGATTTAGGATATATAAAAGGTGTATCGAGAAATATTTTGACTGAGCTAATGGTTCTTACACAACCAGGCATTTTACAACAATATGCAGGAGGACCTTTAGGACCAGAAGAAAGAGATTATCGAAGAGCAACCTTAATCCGTGAGCGATTACGTATTGAAAAAAACTAAGCGCAAGTAGGAGGCGATTTCTATGATGTTTGGAAGATTTACAGAAAGAGCACAGAAAGTATTAGCTTTATCTCAAGAGGAAGCAATTCGTATTGGGCATAATAATATTGGAACAGAACATATTTTACTTGGGCTTGTACGCGAAGGTGAAGGAATTGCAGCAAAAGCGTTAATTGCTCTTGGGTTAAGTCCAGAGAAAGTTCAAAAAGAGGTAGAAGCGTTAATTGGACGCGGAACAGAAGCTTCTCAAACGGTACATTATACACCGCGTGCGAAAAAGGTTATTGAGTTGTCTATGGATGAAGCTCGTAAATTAGGTCATTCTTACGTTGGAACAGAACATATCTTACTTGGTTTAATCCGTGAAGGTGAAGGTGTAGCAGCACGTGTTTTAAATAACTTAGGTGTTAGCTTAAATAAGGCAAGACAACAAGTATTGCAACTTCTTGGAAGTAATGAAGCAAGTTCAGGTCACCAAGGTGGTTCTTCAACAAATGCAAATACACCAACACTTGATAGTTTAGCACGTGATTTAACAGTTGTTGCACGTGAAAATCGTTTAGACCCTGTTATTGGGCGTGGTAAAGAAATTCAACGTGTAATTGAAGTTTTAAGCCGTAGAACAAAAAACAATCCTGTATTAATTGGAGAGCCTGGTGTAGGTAAAACGGCAATTGCAGAAGGATTAGCACAACAAATTGTAAATAATGAAGTTCCTGAAACTTTAAGAGATAAGCGTGTTATGACACTAGATATGGGTACAGTGGTAGCTGGAACGAAGTATCGTGGTGAATTTGAAGATCGTTTGAAGAAAGTTATGGATGAAATCCGTCAAGCAGGAAATATTATTCTATTTATTGATGAACTTCATACATTAATTGGTGCAGGTGGAGCAGAAGGTGCTATTGATGCATCGAATATTTTAAAACCATCTTTAGCTCGCGGGGAGTTACAATGTATTGGGGCGACAACGTTAGATGAATATCGCAAATATATTGAAAAAGACGCGGCTTTAGAGAGACGTTTCCAACCAATTCACGTTGATGAGCCAAGTTTAGACGAATCAACTCAAATCTTGAAAGGTTTACGTGATCGTTACGAGGCACATCACCGTGTATCTATTACAGATGATGCAATTGATGCAGCTGTAAAGCTTTCAGACCGTTATATTACAGATCGTTTCTTACCAGATAAAGCAATTGATTTAATTGATGAAGCTGCTTCAAAGGTTCGCTTACGCTCTTATACAACACCACCAAATCTAAAAGAGCTTGAAGTGAAGCTTGAGGAAATTAGAAAAGAAAAAGATGCAGCTGTACAAAGTCAAGAATTTGAAAAAGCTGCTTCCTTACGTGATATGGAACAACGCTTACGTGAGAAGTTAGAAGATACGAAGCGTCAATGGAAAGAGCAACAAGGAAAAGAAAACTCGGAAGTGACAGTAGAAGATATTGCAAATGTCGTTTCTACGTGGACTCGTATCCCGGTTTCTAAACTTGCACAAACAGAGACTGATAAATTATTAAACTTAGAATCCATTCTTCACGATCGTGTTATTGGTCAAGATGAAGCGGTAGTAGCTGTAGCGAAAGCTGTTCGTCGTGCTAGAGCAGGATTGAAAGATCCGAAACGTCCGATTGGTTCCTTTATTTTCTTAGGACCAACAGGTGTAGGTAAAACGGAGCTAGCAAGAGCATTAGCAGAATCTATGTTCGGTGATGAGGATGCAATGATTCGCATCGATATGTCTGAGTACATGGAGAAGCATTCTACCTCTCGTTTAGTTGGATCTCCTCCAGGATATGTTGGATATGAAGAAGGCGGTCAATTAACTGAGAAGGTTCGCCGTAAGCCATATTCAGTTGTCCTATTAGATGAAGTAGAGAAAGCTCATCCTGATGTGTTTAACATTTTACTACAAGTATTAGAAGATGGTCGCTTAACGGATTCTAAAGGGCGTACAGTTGATTTCCGTAATACAATTGTTATTATGACATCTAACGTTGGTGCAGACGCGTTAAAACGTAATAAACATCTTGGATTTAACGTACAAGATGAGAGCCGCGATTATTCAGATATGAAAGGTAAAGTAATGGATGAATTGAAAAAGGCATTTCGTCCAGAATTCTTAAACCGTATTGATGAAATTATCGTGTTCCATATGCTTGAGAAAAAACATATTCAAGAGATTGTAACACTTATGGTGAATCAGTTAGTGAATCGCTTAAAAGAGCAAGAGATTGAATTGCACTTAACAGAAGGAGCGATTTCAGCGATTGCTGATAAAGGGTTTGATCGTGAGTACGGTGCTCGTCCGCTTCGTAGGGCAATTCAAAAGCATGTAGAAGATAGACTATCGGAAGAACTTTTAAAAGGTGCTATTGAGAAAGGACAAAAAGTTATCTTTGATGTAGAAGGGGAATCATTTGTCATTCATAGTGCTGAAAAGGTAAAATAAGTATAGACAAACTAAGAGGGCTATGAGATAGCCCTCTTTCTTGTACGAGAAGGATAAATGTTGATAGATGAAAGTGAAGTGAAATATAAAACGATATGGCTAAAAAGAAAACAAAATTCACATGTCAAGAATGTGGTTATCAGTCACCAAAATATATGGGTAAATGTCCAGGATGTGGTCAATGGAATACGCTTGTTGAAGAGATGGAGCCGGTTGTATCATCAAGGCGCCTTAATTATGCAAATGCAATTCAATCAGAAGTAACAAAACCAAGACGTCTTACAGAAGTAGAAACAAAGTCTGAGGCGCGTATTGAAACAAAATTTCAGGAGTTTAACCGTGTCCTTGGTGGCGGGATTGTAGATGGATCCTTAGTACTTATTGGTGGGGATCCTGGGATTGGGAAATCAACGTTGTTATTACAGATTTCATCACAATTAGCAGACGCTTCATATGATGTACTGTACATATCAGGTGAGGAGTCAGCAAAGCAGATTAAACTTCGTGCAGATCGTTTGGATGTAAAGGGTAGTAATCTATTTGTTGTAGCAGAGACTGACTTACAGCGAATTGCAGCACATATTGAAGAGATGAATCCAGCTTTTGTTGTTATTGACTCTATTCAAACGATACATTTACCTGAGGTGACGTCAGCACCTGGAAGTGTAGCGCAAGTACGTGAATGTACAGCAGAATTAATGAAACTTGCCAAAACAAAAGGAATCCCTATTTTTATCGTCGGACACGTGACAAAAGAAGGGGCAATTGCAGGACCTCGTATGTTAGAACATATGGTCGATGCAGTTCTCTACTTTGAAGGAGATCGACACCATACATATCGTATTCTACGAGCTGTTAAAAATCGTTTTGGTTCCACGAATGAAATGGGTATTTTTGAAATGAAAGAGCTTGGACTTGCGGAAGTCTTAAACCCTTCTGAAATTTTTCTTGAGGAAAGACCAGTTGGGGTCGCAGGATCAACAGTAGTTGCCTCAATGGAAGGAACAAGACCAGTTTTAGTAGAAATACAAGCATTAATCTCCCCTACTAGTTTTGGAAACCCTCGAAGAATGGCAACGGGAATTGACCATAACCGTGTATCGCTTATTATGGCAGTGCTAGAAAAAAGAACAGGTTTATTATTACAAAATCAAGATGCATATTTAAAAGTAGCAGGTGGTTTGAAATTAGATGAACCAGCAATTGATTTGGCTGTTGCTTTAAGTATAGCTTCAAGTTTTAGAGATAAATCTACGGCACCAACCGATGCAGTAATAGGAGAAGTAGGATTAACTGGAGAAATAAGAAGAGTATCAAGAATTGAACAACGTGTACAAGAAGCAGCTAAATTAGGATTTCAACGCGCTATTATTCCTAGAAAAAATTTGGGAGGATGGACAATTCCGGATGGGATTGAGGTAGTAGGTGTATCCAATTTAGGAGAAGCGCTTCGTTTGACATTAGGAGGCTAGGCTATGGAAGAAAACAAGCAACGTGTCAAAAGTATGATTAATATTTTACAACTTGTAGCCCCGGGGACACCACTGCGCGAAGGGATAGATAATGTACTTCGCGCACAAACAGGGGGACTAATTGTTCTTGGATATAATGAACAAATTAAAAGTATTGTTGATGGAGGATTTCACATTAATTGTGCATTCTCTCCTGCGAGTTTATACGAATTAGCAAAAATGGATGGGGCACTTATTTTAAATGAAACTGGAAGTAAAATTTTAATTGCAAATGCACAGTTAGTTCCAGAGGCATCTATTGATTCTATTGAAACAGGTATGCGCCACCGGACGGCAGAGCGTGTAGCAAAGCAAACAGGTAGTCTCGTTGTGGCTATTTCACAAAGACGTAACGTAATTACACTATATCAAGGGAATTTACGTTATACACTAAAGGATATAGGTGTTATTTTAACAAAGGCAAACCAAGCTATTCAAACGTTAGAAAAATATAAGGCTGTATGGAATGATGGTATTACGAATTTGGGCATTCTAGAATTTGAAGAGGTCGTTACAATGTCCGAGGTGGTTCATGTGTTACATAGTGTTGAAATGGTACTTCGTATTAAAAATGAAATATTGAGCTATATTCATGAGCTAGGAACAGAAGGTAGGTTAATTCGTTTACAACTTACAGAACTACTAGCTGATTTAGAGGCAGAGGCAGCGTTATTAATTAAAGATTATTATCAAGAAAAAACACAAGACCATCATCAAATTTTGAAAAAGTTACAAGATCTTGCGAATACACAACTTCTAGAGGATAGTGATTTAGTTAAATTACTTGGCTACCCAGGACAAATGAGTTTAGAAGAAAGTGTGACGCCGAGAGGATACCGAATCACAAGCAAAATTTCGCGCGTTCCGCCACTTATCATTGAAAATTTAATTAATCGATTTAAGACCTTGCAAGGTGTTTGTCGAGCAACTATTAATGAATTGGATGATGTGGAAGGAATTGGAGAAGTCAGGGCGAAGAAAATACGAGAAGGCCTAAAAAGAATCCAAGAGCATCTCTATATGAGTAGACACAATTAAGAATATTACATTGATTCCATAATATAACGACACTAGAACATTTTTGGTATATGATATGGTATATTGGTAAATAAAACTATTTATAAAAAAACACGTCCGCTTTTGCATTCGGCGTTTTGATTAGCGAAACAATGGTTAATAATGAGTAGGAGGTGGTTGGATGTTAAAACGGATTGTACAGCTCTTCTTTCTAGTAATTGGAGGAGCGTTAGGGATTTACTTAATCCCAAAAGTTATTAATGTATTGGACATCGGTGCTGTTCCTTTATTAGAAGGATCGTATGTTCGTGCAATTATTGGTGCAATTATTTTATTTTTAACAACATTTTGGCTTGTAGATTATATCGTTCAACTTATTAAGCATATTGAAGAGGCTCTTGTAAAGGCGCCTGTAGCAGATGTTTTATTTGGTACATTAGGGTTAATCTCTGGTCTTATTGTTGCATATTTAATTTTAATACCAATTCGTGAATTTACAATTCCAGTTATCAGTACAGTGTTGCAAGTGTTCTTTACTCTTTTACTTGGATATTTAGGATTCCAAGTAGGGTTTAAAAAGAGGAATGAATTGCTAGGATTATTTACATTACCACAACGTGGGAAGAAGAAAAATAATAATAGTGAGAATGAAGAAACTGAAACTGAGGTAGAAGAATCTACAACTCATTGGAAAATTCTCGATACGAGTGTAATTATCGATGGACGTATTGCTGATATTTGCCAAACAAAGTTTTTAGAAGGAACAATTGTGATTCCACAATTCGTGTTAGAAGAACTTCAGCATATTGCCGATTCTTCTGATGCTTTAAAGCGTAATCGTGGACGCAGAGGATTAGATATTTTAAATCGTATTCAAAAAGAGATGCCGATTCCGGTAGAAATTTATGAAGGCGATTTCGATGATATTCAAGAAGTGGATAGCAAACTTGTAAAGTTGGCGAAAATCACTGGTGGAACGGTAGTAACGAACGATTTCAACTTAAACAAAGTTTCTGAATTACAAGGGGTAACGGTGTTAAACATTAACGATTTAGCTAATGCGATTAAACCTGTTGTACTCCCAGGTGAAGAACTAAGCGTTTATGTTGTAAAAGATGGAAAAGAACAAAATCAAGGTGTTGCATATTTAGATGATGGCACGATGATTGTAGTAGAAGATGGTAGAGAATACGTAGGTTCGCAACTCGATGTACTTGTTACGAGTGTGTTACAAACATCAGCTGGTCGTATGATTTTCGCCAAACGTAAATTATTAGAAAAAGCATTATAAGTAGAGGATTATTAATATGTATACATTAATTATTCCAGCAGCTGGTCAAGGAAAGCGAATGGGTGCTGGCAAAAATAAGTTGTTCTTACTTATTAATGAAGTACCGATTATTGTGCATACGTTACGTGCTTTTGAAAAGGATAAAGCATGTAAAAATATTATCATGGCAATTAACGAAGAAGAGCGCCCATATTTTGAAGAGCTAATGCAGAAATATCCGATTGAAAAGCCAGTACAATTTATTCAGGGTGGAGCTGAAAGACAAGATAGTGTATATAATGCGATTCAGCATACGAGTGATGTTGAGTATGTTCTTGTGCATGACGGTGCGCGCCCATTTGTAACGAATAAAGTGATTCAAGATGTATTAACTGCAGCAGAAAAATATGGGGCTTCCATTTGTGCGGTGCCAGTGAAAGATACCGTTAAGAAAGTAGAGCAGGGTGTTGTTGTCGAAACGGTAGAAAGATCTCAGCTTAAAGCTGTACAAACACCGCAAGGGTTTTCTGTTTCTCTTTTGTTAGAAGCTCATAGAAGTGCGAAACAGAGTTGTTTCCTTGGTACAGATGATGCAAGTCTCGTAGAACGTATCGGGAAGCAAGTAGGTGTAGTAGAGGGGAGTTACTATAATATTAAAGTGACGACTCCAGAGGATTTACTAATTGCTGAAAGCTTTCTTCATGTTCAAAAGAAATAATAGCAATGATTATAGCGAAGAAAAGCTCGGCAACGGCCGGGCTTTTCTTTATAAGGATAAGCGATATAATATAGAATCATAAAGCTCAGTAGTTTAGCTCGAGGAGGATGTAAAAAATGTTTCGAATTGGACAAGGTTTTGATGTACATGAATTCGCGGAAGGTAGACCGTTAATTATTGGTGGAATTACAATTCCTCATGAGAAAGGATTAATCGGTCACTCTGATGCGGACGTATTGTTACATACGATCGCGGACGCATGTTTAGGTGCCATTGCAGCAGGAGATATTGGAAAGCATTTCCCTGATACAGACCCTGCCTTTAAAGATGCGGATTCAGCTGTATTGCTGCAAAAGGTTTGGGAATTTGTATGTGAACAAGGTTACGAGTTAGGGAATCTAGATTGTACAATTATTGCTCAAAAGCCAAAGATGGCACCACATATTGAAAGTATGCGTAAACGTATTAGTGAACTATTAGAAACGTCTATTGATAATATCAATGTAAAGGCAACAACAACAGAAAAATTAGGATTTACAGGTAGAGAAGAAGGAATCGCTTCTCAAGCAGTAGTTTTATTACAGAAAAAATAACGGTTTTTAATTCGTAAGATGGATAATCACATTTTTTTGGTGTACAATTATAGAATGTGTTGACATTAAGATTGGAAGGTGTACCAACTATGGAAAAGCAAGTGAGAGTGCGCTATGCGCCAAGTCCAACAGGACACTTACATATCGGAAATGCGCGTACGGCATTATTTAATTATTTATTTGCTCGTCATCAAGATGGTAAGTTTATTATTCGTATTGAAGATACTGATGTAAAACGTAATGTTGTTGGTGGAGAAGAAAGCCAATTAAAATACTTGAAATGGCTCGGTATGGACTGGGATGAAGGTGTTGATGTTGGTGGTGAATTTGGACCATATCGTCAAACAGAGCGTTTAGATATGTATAAAAAATTATATGAAGATTTATTAGAGCGTGGTTTAGCTTACAAATGTTATATGACAGAAGAAGAGCTAGAAGCAGAACGTGAAGGGCAAATCGCTCGTGGTGAAACACCTCGTTACGCAGGTAACCACCGTGATTTAACTGAAGCGCAAGTGAAAGAATTTGAAGCTGAGGGACGTATTCCGAGTATTCGTTTCCGTGTACCAGCTGACCGTGATTACACATTTAAAGATATTGTAAAAGATGAAGTTGCATTCCATTCAAATGATTTCGGTGATTTCGTTATCGTGAAAAAAGATGGAATTCCAACTTATAACTTTGCGGTAGCAGTAGATGATCACTTAATGGAAATTACACACGTACTTCGTGGTGATGATCATATTTCAAACACGCCAAAACAAATGATGATTTATGAAGCTTTCGGTTGGGATATTCCGCAATTCGGTCATATGACTTTAATTGTAAATGAAAGCCGTAAAAAATTAAGTAAGCGTGATGAATCTATTATTCAATTTATTGAGCAATATAAAGAACTTGGATATCTTCCAGAAGCAATCTTTAACTTTATTGCACTACTAGGTTGGTCGCCAGTAGGAGAAGAAGAAATCTTCTCTCAAGAAGAGTTTATCAAAATGTTCGATGCAGCTCGTTTATCAAAATCACCTGCATTATTTGATTCTCAAAAACTAAAATGGATGAACAACCAATATATGAAAAAGCAAGATTTAGATACGGTGGTAGAATTAAGCTTACCGCATCTAGTGAAAGCTGGACGTATAGGTGAAACTGTAAGTGAACAAGAACAAGCTTGGATTCGTGATGTAATTGCGTTATATCATGAACAAATGAGTTTTGGAGCTGAAATTGTAGAGCTTTCTGAAATGTTCTTCAAAGATCATGTTGATTATGAAGAAGAAGGACAAGAAGTATTAAAAGGTGAACAAGTACCAGAAGTACTTCGTGCATTTGCTGGTCAAGTAGAAGCACTAGAAGCGATGGAACCAGCAGCAATTAAGGCGGCTATTAAAGCAGTTCAAAAGGAAACAGGTCATAAAGGTAAAAACTTATTTATGCCAATCCGTGTTGCAACTACGGGTCAAACACATGGCCCAGAGCTTCCTAATGCTATTGCACTTCTTGGAAAAGAAAAAGTTTTAAATCGTCTTCAAAAAGTAATTGGTTAACATTTTCTAGGTTTAGAAATATAATAAGTATACTTAAAACCTAATAAGGAAAAGCGACGAGAAGGAGAAGTAGAAAATCAGGCTTTTTACAGAGAGAACCACCTTTAGGCTGGAAGTGGTTTATAAGCGGATTTTTGAAATGCCCCTTCGAGTCTTCTGCTGAACAGCGAATTGTTTTGTGAAACGTCTTAGGGCGTAAAGTAAGCAGAAGCGGTGTACACCGTTATCATAGATGAGTTTGAGGCTTTCTTTAGCCTAAACAGAGTGGAACCGCGCTTATAAGGCGTCTCTGTCAATATGACAGAGGCGTCTTTTTTTATACCGTAAAATGGGTATGAGTATAAGTTTTATCCCCGTGCATAAAGATTTAGGGGGATAAGTAGGGAGTTAAGGGAGTTAGTTCACTCGAAAAAGCAGCCCATAAAGGGGAGGGAACGTCGATGTTTAAGAGGCTTCGGGAAGATATTGAAGTCGTTTTTGAACAGGATCCAGCGGCAAGAAGTTATTTCGAAGTCATTTTGACTTACTCTGGATTACATGCAGTTTGGGCCCATCGAATTGCACATGCTTTTTATAAAAAGAATTTCTTCTTTATTGCACGTTGGATCTCACAAGTTAGTCGTTTCTTTACTGGTATTGAGATTCATCCAGGAGCAACAATTGGTCGTCGTTTTTTCATAGACCATGGAATGGGGGTTGTAATTGGAGAAACGTGCGAAATTGGTGATAATGTAACGATCTATCAAGGTGTTACATTAGGTGGTACGGGTAAAGAAAAGGGGAAGAGGCACCCTACAATTCAGGATAATGTATTAATTGCAACAGGTGCTAAAGTACTAGGTTCTATTACAGTTGGAGAGAATTCTAAAATTGGAGCAGGGTCTGTCGTATTAAAGGAAGTCCCTGCACATTCTACAGTTGTAGGTATACCTGGCCGAGTCGTTATTCAAAATGGAGTAAAGATCGGTCAAGAATTAAATCATTCTGACCTTCCAGACCCGATTTTTGATAAGTTAAAGGTCATGGAAGTAGAACTTGATAAATTGAAAAAACAACTTGAAGTAAAGGTAGAAAGGAAGGATAAAAATGACTATTCACATTTATAATACGTTAACGCGTCAAAAGGAAGAGTTTACTCCATTAGAAGAAAATAAGGTAAAGATGTATGTGTGCGGACCTACAGTTTATAACTATATTCACATTGGGAATGCAAGACCACCTATGGTATTTGATACGGTACGCCGTTATTTAGAATATAAAGGGTATGATGTGCAGTATGTATCTAACTTTACTGACGTAGATGATAAATTAATTAAAGCAGCAAATGAATTAGGTGAAGATGTGCCGACAATTGCTGACCGTTTCGTTGAAGCGTACTTTGAAGATGTAACGGCACTAGGTTGCAAACATGCAACGGTTCATCCGCGTGTAACGGAAAATATGGATATCATTATTGAATTTATTCAAGAACTTGTGAATAAAGGATATGCATATGAATCAGAAGGTGATGTGTACTTTAGAACGAAGGAATTCGAAGGGTACGGTAAATTATCGCATCAACCAATCGCAGACTTACGTCACGGTGCGCGTATTGAAGTAGGAGAAAAGAAACAAGACCCTCTTGATTTTGCTTTATGGAAAGCTGCCAAAGAAGGAGAAATCTTCTGGGAAAGCCCTTGGGGGAAAGGTCGTCCAGGTTGGCATATTGAATGCTCGGCCATGGCGCGTAAATACTTAGGAGATACAATCGATATTCATGCTGGTGGTCAAGACTTAGCATTTCCTCATCATGAGAATGAAATTGCGCAGTCTGAGGCGTTAACAGGAAAAACATTTGCACGTTATTGGATGCACAATGGATATATTAATATTAATAATGAGAAGATGTCTAAGTCACTGGGGAACTTCATTTTAGTTCACGATATCATTAAGCAATATGATCCACAGCTAATTAGATTCTTTATGCTATCGGTACATTACCGTCACCCAATTAATTTCAGTGAAGAGTTATTGCAAAGTACAAATAACGGACTGGAAAGAATTAAAACGGCTTACGGTAACTTAAAACACCGTATGGAAAGTAGTACTGATTTAACAGACCATAATGAGAAATGGTTAGCGGAACTGGAAAAATTCCAGACTGCATTTGAAGAAGCGATGAATGATGACTTCAACACTGCTAATGCAATCACTGAGTTATATAATGTAGCAAATCATGCAAATCAATATTTACTGGAAGAACATACGTCTACAGTTGTAATTGAAGCATACGTAAAGCAACTTGAAACATTATTTGATATTTTAGGGTTAGAATTAGCGCAAGAAGAGTTGCTTGATGAAGAAATTGAGGCACTTATTCAAAAGCGCATTGAAGCTCGTAAAAATCGTGATTTTGCATTATCAGATCAAATTCGCGATGATTTAAAAGACCGTAATATTATTTTAGAAGATACCGCTCAAGGTACAAGATGGAAAAGAGGATAAGAATGATTGATGCAAAGCAATTAAACAGCTTAGCGTTAGCATATATGGGTGATGCGGTATATGAACAATATATCCGCTATCACCTACTTCAAAAAGGGAAAGTTCGTCCCAATCAATTACATCGATTAGGGACAAGCTTTGTTTCGGCAAAAGCACAGGCGAAAGTTGTTTATCATTTATTAGAGACAGCGTTTTTAACAGAGGAAGAAGAAGCGGTACTAAGAAGAGGGCGTAATGCAAATTCAGGTACTGTTCCGAAAAATACTGATGTACAAACATATCGATATAGTACAGCCTTTGAAGCATTAATTGGCTATCATCACTTATTAAATAATCGTGAAAGATTAGACGAAATTGTGTATAAGGCAATTGCTGTTTTAGAAGAAAAGGAAGGGGGCACATCATCATGAGTAGTGAATATATTATCGGACGTAACCCTGTAATTGAAGCGTTACGATCAGGAAGAGATATTAATAAAATTTGGATCGCAGAAGGTGCTGCCAAAGGACAAGTACAAATTGTACTAGCACTAGCGAAAGAAAATAAGGTTATTTTACAACATGCACCAAAAAAGAAGTTAGATCAATTAGTTGAGGGAAACCATCAAGGTGTAATTGCTCAAGTGGCTGCATATCAATATGCTGAGCTAGAAGATCTATTTAAAGTAGCAGAGAAGCGTAACGAAGATCCGTTCTTCTTAATTTTAGATGAAATTGAAGACCCGCATAACCTAGGTTCTATTATGCGTACTGCGGATGCAACAGGGGCTCATGGAATTATTATTCCGAAGAGAAGAGCTGTGGGACTTACAGCATCAGTTGCGAAAGCATCGACTGGAGCAATTGAATATATTCCTGTTGCACGTGTAACGAATTTATCTCGTACAATCGATGAATTAAAAGAACGTGGACTTTGGATTGCTGGTACAGATGCAAAAGGGAAAACGGATTACCGTAATTTAGATGGTAAAATGCCAATTGGATTAGTAATTGGAAGTGAAGGAAAAGGTATGAGTCGTATTATTGGTGAAAAATGTGATTTCCTAATTACTTTACCGATGGTCGGTAAAGTTACATCCTTAAATGCTTCAGTAGCCGCAAGTTTGTTAATGTATGAGGTATATCGTAAGCGTCACGAAATTGGTAAATAAAAAATGAACGATATTTTAATCGTTGACGGTTACAACATTATCGGAGCTTGGGGAGATTTGAAGAAACTACGGGATGTAGATTTGCAATCATCAAGAGATGCACTGATTGATAAGATGGCGGATTACCAAGGTTACACAGGTACAAAGGTAATGATAGTCTTTGATGCTTATACGGTCCAAGGTATTGAAAAAAAGATGAAACAATCGCGTGTGGAAGTCATATTCACGAGGAAGAATCAAACTGCAGATGAAAAGATAGAGCAACTAGCGATTGAGCTTAGAAATATAAATACGCAAATATATGTTGCGACTTCTGATTATACGGAACAATGGGTTATATTTGCGCAAGGTGCTCTTCGGAAATCTGCACGTGAATTAGAGTTGGAAGTACAAGCGATGGAGCAACAAGTAAGAAGGCGTACACAAGACACAAAAGAAAAGCAACCCGCCATGCGAAAGATATTTAGTAAAGATATTACAGAAAAATTAGAAAAATTAAGAAGAGGAGAGCGTTGAAGCATTGACGCTCTTTATCTTTTTACTGTATAATATTGCTAAATAAATAGCGGTCGGAGGGATCAAGGTGGAAGCAGGCTTCGTAAGTGTAGGCGACGTTACATTTCGTGATTTAGAGGATGAGGCAATCGTTGAGTTAGTTCGAAAAGGTAATACTGACGCTCTAGAATATTTGATTCACAAATATAAGAACTTTGTTCGCGCGAAATCAAGATCTTATTTCTTAGTGGGTGCCGATCGAGAAGATATTGTTCAAGAAGGTATGATTGGATTGTTTAAAGCGATTCGTGATTATAAAGAGGACAAGCTATCTTCATTCAAAGCATTTGCTGAACTGTGTATCACTCGGCAAATTATTACCGCTATTAAAACAGCAACAAGGCAAAAACATATTCCATTAAATTCATATGTGTCTTTAGATAAGCCGATTTATGATGAGGAATCTGATCGGACATTATTAGATGTTATTTCGGAAGCGAAGGTAACGGACCCTGAAGAAATGATTATAAGTCAGGAAGAATATACAGACATAGAGTCTAAAATATCTGAATTATTAAGCGATTTAGAAAGAAAAGTGCTATCTTTATATCTAGATGGTCGTTCTTATCAAGAGATTTCGGAACAGTTAAATAGACATGTGAAATCTATTGATAACGCTTTACAGAGAGTGAAGAGGAAATTGGAACGATATATGGAAATGAGAGAGAGTACCACTTTAAATTCATAACAAATGCTACAGGTGTAAAAATCACCTGTTTTCTTTTTGTAGAGAGTACAAAAGGCATGTCATTGACATTGTCTTTTGTTGTATGATACATTTTTAGGGACATAATGTTACAAGGTTGGTGTAACTAATGAGGAAAAAAGTTGTACTCTCATGTGAAGAGTGTAAAAATCGAAACTACTCTACGATGAAAGATACGAGCTCAGTAGAGCGACTTGAAATAAAGAAATTTTGTAAAACATGCAATCAGCATACAGTTCACAAGGAAACAAAATAAATAATTGAAATAATACACTGGAGGTCCCGTAGATGCGTTTAACGAACTTTTTCGGCGATGTAGGTCGCGAAATGAAAAAAGTAAGTTGGCCTAAAAAAGATGAATTACTCCGTTCAACAGCGACTGTTATCGCTACAGTTGTCTTCTTTGCGATTTTCTTCGCAGTGGTTGATATGGGCATTTCTTCTTTAATTCGGTTAATTCTTGGTTAATTCTTGAATAAGAAGCACTTATCCATGATATAATGTTATTTATAAGAACTGTGTAAAAGCCCGGTGAACGGGTTTTTTCATTTGCGCAAAAAAATGTACGTCAGGGAGGGAAGGACGCTCGTCCTAAATGAATGGAAAAAAGTTGGTATGTTGTCCATACTTATTCTGGATATGAAAATAAAGTAAAAGCAAACCTAGAGAAACGTGTAGAATCAATGGGTATGCAAGATAAAATTTTCCGTGTTGTTGTCCCGGAAGAAGTAGAAGTAGAAATGAAAAACGGTAAAGAAAAATTAATGAAAAGAAAAGTATTCCCAGGTTATGTATTAGTAGAATTAATCATGACTGATGACTCTTGGTATGTTGTACGTAACACACCAGGTGTAACTGGGTTCGTTGGTTCTTCTGGTTCTGGATCTAAACCATCACCTCTATTAGAAGAGGAAGTTGTTACCATTATGAAACATATGGGAATGGACAACGAAGTGGTTGATTTCGACTTTGAACTTCATGAAACAGTACGTGTAAACGAGGGACCATTCGCAGATTATACAGGTGCTATCGAAGAAATTGATGTGGAGAAGAAAAAGGTTAGTGTGCTTGTGGACATGTTTGGTCGCGAGACTCCAGTTGAACTTGACTTCCATCAAATTGAAAAATTATAAAATGAAACTTGAAATGAATTGTAAAAAGTGATAATATCTTTTAAGTCAGTACGTCTTCGTTATCGGAGACGTTTTTTGAAAGATTTTATCCTTACAGATAAAATATGACGTGGGAGGGCAAATCACTGTCCAATTGACCACATCACGGACTTAAGGAGGTGTGTCTCGTGGCTAAAAAGGTAATTAAAATGGTAAAGCTTCAAATTCCTGCAGGTAAAGCTAACCCAGCTCCACCAGTTGGTCCAGCATTAGGACAAGCAGGTGTTAACATCATGGGCTTCTGTAAAGAGTTTAACGCTCGTACAGCTGATCAAGCTGGTCTTATCATCCCTGTTGAAATTACGGTATTTGAGGACCGTTCATTCACTTTCATTACTAAAACTCCTCCTGCTGCTGTTCTTCTTAAGAAAGTAGCTGGTATTGAGTCTGGTTCTGGTGAACCAAACCGTAATAAAGTGGCAACTGTTAAGCGTGATAAAGTACGCGAAATCGCTGAAACTAAAATGCCTGACCTAAACGCTGCTAGCGTAGAAGCTGCAATGCGTATGGTTGAAGGTACTGCACGCAGTATGGGCATCGTTATCGAAGACTAATTCGATTTGTTTTTAAAAAAAGGTTGCGGGTCTGGAATTCCAATTCGCAACCTTTATTATCGTAAATGATTATCGTTTTTAAATAAATGGATGGCGCGCATCCTCAGGTTATACCTGAAAATAAGCGTAAACGTGGGAGGTTATTCCGCTAAAACCACATTCGAGGAGGAAATAAAAATGGCTAAAAGAGGTAAAAAGTACGTAGAAGCTGCAAAGCTTGTTGATCGTGCAGCTGCTTACTCTGCAACAGAAGCAGTAGAATTAGTAAAGAAAACAAACACAGCTAAATTTGATGCAACTGTAGAAGCTGCATTCCGTTTAGGTGTTGACCCTAAGAAAGCTGACCAACAAATCCGTGGTGCAGTTGTTCTTCCACACGGTACTGGTAAAGTACAACGTGTATTAGTATTCGCTAAAGGTGAAAAAGCTAAAGAAGCTGAAGCTGCTGGAGCTGACTTCGTAGGCGATGCTGATTACATCGGTAAAATCCAACAAGGTTGGTTCGATTTCGATGTAGTAGTAGCAACTCCTGACATGATGGGTGAAGTTGGTAAACTTGGTCGCGTATTAGGACCTAAAGGTTTAATGCCAAACCCTAAAACTGGAACAGTTACTTTCGATGTAACTAAAGCTGTTAACGAAATCAAAGCTGGTAAAGTTGAATACCGCGTTGATAAAGCTGGTAACATCCACGTTCCAATCGGTAAAGTATCTTTCGAAGATGCTAAATTAGTAGAAAACTTCAGAACAATTGCTGACACTTTACAAAAAGTTAAGCCTGCTGCTGCAAAAGGTACTTACATGAAGAACGTAACAGTTGCTTCTACAATGGGACCTGGCGTACGTGTAGACGTTTCTACATTAGCGTAAATTTTGGAAGTTGACTTCATAAAGAAGTTTTTATATAATCATTTATGTTGTGAATTTAATTAGTGTACCGTAGACAGTAGGTGTCAATAGACTTAATTTCCTACCTAGGTGTTAATATACGAAACGGAATTTTTTTCTGTGACTATATGCCTCCATGTCTACAAGTTGGGCATGGAGGTTTTTAGTGCACTTTCGGTACATCTTCTATATAATCTACAGGAGGTGTAATAACATGAGCAAAGTAATCGAAACTAAACAACAAGTTGTAACTGAAATCGCGGACAAACTTCGTGAAAGTAAATCTACAATCGTTGTTGACTACCGTGGTTTAACAGTTTCTGAAGTAACAGAATTACGTAAAAACTTACGTGAAGCTGGCGTTGAGTTCAAAGTTTACAAAAACTCTTTAACTCGTCGTGCTGCAGAGTCTGCTGAAATGGCTGAGTTAAACGAATTCTTAACAGGACCAAACGCAATCGCGTTCAGTAACGAGGATGTAGTTGCTCCTGCGAAAGTATTAAACGACTTCGCTACAAAACATGAAGCTTTAGAAATTAAAGCTGGTGTAATCGAAGGTAAACTTGTGACACTTGATGAGGTTAAAGCTATCGCTACTCTTCCGTCACGTGAAGGCTTACTTTCTATGCTTCTTAGCGTTCTTCAAGCTCCAATCCGTAACCTTGCACTTGCTACTAAAGCAGTTGCAGATCAAAAGGAAGAGCAAGGCGCTTAATTTTTTAAAAGATAATTACTTGTTATCTATAAAACAATACAAACCTATTTAAGGGAGGATATTTACAATGACTAAAGAACAAATCATTGAAGCAGTTAAATCTATGACTGTATTAGAACTTAACGACTTAGTAAAAGCTATCGAGGAAGAATTCGGCGTAACTGCTGCTGCTCCTGTAGCTGTAGCTGGTGGCGCTGGTGAAGCTGCTGCTGAGAAAACTGAATTTGACGTAGTACTTGCAAGTGCTGGCGCTCAAAAAATCAAAGTTATCAAAGCTGTACGTGAAATCACTGGTCTTGGCTTAAAAGAAGCTAAAGAATTAGTTGACAACACTCCAAAAGCAATCAAAGAAGGCGTTTCTAAAGAGGAAGCTGAAGAAATGAAAGCTAAACTTGAAGAAGTTGGCGCTGCTGTAGAAGTTAAGTAATTAACTTTTGATGCTTTAAAAAAGCTCGCTCTCATGCGAGCTTTTTTTTTAACTGTAAAGAAAAGAGGTGGCCATATGGCAGACCATTATTTTTCTAACGACCCTTCTAGTAAAAGTGATCGTAAGCGATGGGAATTTACACTTCGTGGATCTCAATTTACTTTCTTATCTGACCGTGGGGTGTTCTCGAAAAACGAAGTGGACTTTGGTTCTCGTCTTTTAATTGAAGCGTTTCAAGTGCCAGATATTAAAGGTGATATATTAGACGTAGGTTGTGGATATGGACCAATTGGTTTATCGTTGGCGAAAGAGTTTCAAGACCGTAAAGTTCACATGGTGGATGTGAATGAAAGGGCGCTTGAGCTTGCGAAAGAAAATGCCGCTAACAATAGAATTGGAAATGTACACATTTTTCAAAGTAGCGTCTATGAAAATGTAGATGGTATGTATGCTGCTATTCTATCTAATCCTCCAATTCGTGCTGGTAAAGATATCGTGCATGAGATTTTAGAAAAGGCTGTAGAGTATTTAGTTCCGGGTGGAGAGTTGTGGATTGTTATTCAAAAGAAGCAAGGTGCACCATCTGCGCTGAAGAAACTAGAGGAAGTATTTTCTGAAGTCGAAGTTGTAGAAAAGAAAAAAGGATATTATATCATAAAATCAAAAAAACGTTGACGGTTATTTTTGGCTATGTTAACATTATACAATGCCAATATATGATTTTCTGCGTTGAGAAAGATGTATATTTTTGTTTCTCTTGGAAAAGATAGTAAAATCAGCAGATTATGAAACAGAATGATGGTTTTCTTATAGAAGCCATTTTTCTTTTTTGAGCAGGTAGAAAGACTCAACGTATTTATCTTTAAGAGAAAAAAACTACGCTAATAGCAGTAGTTGTATTTATTTGTGATTTTGCACAAATTTTTTTGTGCATTTATAATACTCATGATTTGAGGGGTGAAGCAGTTGACAGGTCAACTAGTTCAATACGGACGCCACCGCCAACGAAGAAGTTATGCCCGTATTAGTGAAGTATTAGAGTTACCAAATCTTATCGAAATTCAAACCTCTTCTTATCAGTGGTTTCTTGATGAGGGTTTGCGAGAAATGTTCCAAGACATTTCTCCGATTGAAGACTTTACGGGAAATCTATCGCTTGAATTTATCGACTACAGCTTAGGTGAACCTAAATACTCTGTAGACGAATGCAAAGAGCGTGATGTGACGTATGCAGCACCACTTCGTGTAAAAGTGCGTCTAATCAACAAGGAAACTGGTGAAGTAAAAGAACAAGATGTGTTCATGGGAGATTTCCCACTCATGACAGAGACTGGAACATTCGTAATTAACGGTGCAGAACGTGTTATCGTTTCCCAGTTAGTTCGCTCTCCAAGCGTATACTATAGTGGCAAAGTGGATAAAAACGGAAAACGTGGTTTTACTGCTACTGTAATTCCAAACCGCGGAGCTTGGTTAGAGTATGAGACAGATGCTAAGGATGTTGTATATGTGCGTATTGACCGTACGCGTAAACTTCCTGTAACTGTTTTGTTACGCGCATTAGGGTTTGGCTCTGATCAAGAAATCACCGAGCTTTTAGGTGATAACGAATACTTAAGCAACACATTAGAAAAAGACAACACAGATAGCACAGAAAAAGCATTGCTTGAAATTTATGAGCGTCTACGTCCTGGTGAACCACCAACAGTAGAAAATGCAAAGAGCTTACTTGTGTCTCGTTTCTTCGATCCAAAGCGCTACGATTTAGCAAATGTAGGTCGCTATAAGATCAACAAGAAGTTACACATTAAAAACAGATTGTTTAATCAACGTTTAGCTGAAACATTAGTGGATCCAGAAACTGGTGAAATTTTAGCGGCGGAAGGAACAATCTTAGATCGTCGTACACTTGATCGCATTTTACCTTACTTAGAGAAAAACATTGGATTCAAAACAGCGAAACCAATGGGTGGAGTGGTAGAAGGCGATGTTGAGCTGCAATCTATTAAGATTTATGCTCCTGAGTCAGAAGGCGAACGCGTAATTAATGTAATTGGTAATGCAAATATTACTCGTGATGTAAAACACATCACACCAGGTGATATCCTTGCTTCTATCAGTTACTTCTTCAACCTACTATACAAAGTAGGGGATACAGATGATATCGACCACTTAGGAAACCGTCGTCTGCGTTCTGTTGGAGAACTATTACAAAATCAATTCCGTATCGGTCTTTCTCGTATGGAACGTGTTGTTCGTGAGAGAATGTCGATCCAAGATACAAATGCAATTACACCACAGGCACTAATTAATATTCGTCCTGTTATTGCATCTATTAAAGAGTTCTTCGGAAGTTCTCAGTTATCTCAGTTCATGGACCAAACAAACCCATTAGCAGAGTTAACTCACAAACGAAGACTATCTGCATTAGGACCTGGTGGTTTAACGCGTGAGCGCGCAGGCTTTGAAGTGCGTGACGTTCACTACTCTCACTATGGTCGTATGTGTCCGATTGAAACACCAGAGGGACCAAACATCGGTTTGATTAACTCATTATCATCGTTCGCGAAAGTAAATGAGTTTGGTTTCATTGAAACACCATACCGTCGTGTTGACCCAGAATCTGGTCTTGTAACAGGGCAGGTTGATTACTTAACGGCAGATGAAGAAGATAATTATGTTGTAGCCCAAGCGAATATGAAATTATCTGAAGAAGGAGAATTCCTTAGCGAAGATATCGTAGCTCGTTTCCGTGGTGAAAACATTGTCACAAATAAAGAACGCATCGACTACATGGATGTATCTCCAAAACAAGTAGTGTCGGCAGCGACAGCTTGTATTCCGTTCTTAGAAAACGATGACTCTAACCGCGCACTTATGGGAGCGAACATGCAACGTCAGGCGGTTCCGTTAATGAATCCGGAATCTCCGATTGTAGGTACAGGTATGGAGTACGTATCAGCAAAAGACTCAGGTGCTGCAGTAATCTGTAAACACCCTGGTGTTGTTGAACGCGTAGAAGCACGTGAAGTTTGGGTACGTCGCTATGTAGAAGTTGACGGTCAAACAGTAAAAGGCGACTTAGATCGCTACAAAATGCAAAAATTCATTCGTTCTAACCAAGGAACTTGCTACAACCAACGTCCAATCGTAAGTGTTGGAAATGAAGTTGTAAAAGGTGAGATCCTTGCGGATGGTCCTTCTATGGAATTAGGTGAACTAGCACTTGGACGTAACGTGCTTGTTGGCTTTATGACTTGGGACGGTTATAACTACGAGGATGCGATCATTATGAGTGAGCGCCTTGTAAAAGATGATGTGTACACTTCTATTCATATTGAAGAATATGAGTCAGAAGCTCGTGATACGAAGCTTGGACCAGAAGAAATTACACGTGACATTCCAAACGTTGGGGAAGATGCATTACGCAACCTTGACGAGCGCGGTATCATTCGCGTTGGTGCGGAAGTAAAAGATGGAGATTTACTTGTTGGTAAAGTAACGCCTAAAGGTGTTACAGAATTAACAGCTGAAGAACGTCTATTACATGCTATCTTTGGAGAAAAAGCACGTGAAGTACGCGATACATCACTACGTGTACCACACGGTGGTGGCGGTATTATCTTAGACGTAAAAGTATTCAACCGTGAAGATGGCGATGAATTGCCACCAGGTGTGAATCAACTTGTACGTGCATATATCGTTCAAAAACGTAAAATCTCTGAAGGTGACAAGATGGCCGGACGTCACGGTAACAAAGGTGTTATCTCTCGTATTTTACCAGAAGAAGATATGCCTTACTTACCAGACGGTACGCCAATCGATATCATGTTAAACCCATTAGGGGTACCATCTCGTATGAATATCGGTCAGGTATTAGAGCTTCATCTTGGTATGGCAGCAAGATACCTTGGTATTCACATTGCAACACCAGTATTCGATGGTGCTCGTGAGGAAGATGTTTGGGGCACGATTGAAGAAGCTGGTATGGCAAATGACGCGAAAACAATCCTGTATGACGGACGTACTGGTGAACCATTCGATAACCGCGTATCTGTTGGTGTCATGTATATGATCAAACTTGCGCACATGGTTGACGATAAACTTCATGCTCGTTCTACTGGACCATACTCACTTGTAACGCAGCAGCCTCTTGGAGGTAAAGCTCAGTTCGGTGGACAGCGTTTCGGTGAGATGGAGGTTTGGGCACTTGAAGCTTACGGTGCTGCTTATACTCTTCAAGAAATCTTAACAGTGAAGTCTGATGATGTTGTTGGACGTGTTAAGACGTATGAAGCAATTGTTAAAGGCGAAAATGTTCCAGAACCAGGCGTTCCTGAATCATTCAAAGTATTGATTAAAGAGCTGCAAAGTTTAGGTATGGACGTTAAAATGATGTCTAGCGACGATACAGAAATTGAAATGCGTGATACGGAAGATGACGATGATCATCAATCAGCAGATAAATTGAATGTCGAAGTTGAGACAACTAAGGAATAATTGGGATAACCTGTAGACTAAAAGGGAGGTAGGCCCCTTGATAGATGTAAATAACTTTGAATATATGAAGATTGGACTTGCTTCACCTGACAAGATTCGTTCTTGGTCATACGGTGAAGTTAAGAAACCAGAAACAATTAACTATCGTACGTTAAAGCCTGAAAAAGACGGCTTGTTCTGTGAGCGTATTTTCGGACCACAAAAGGACTGGGAATGTCATTGCGGAAAATACAAACGTGTACGTTATAAAGGTGTAGTTTGTGATCGATGTGGCGTTGAAGTAACGCGTGCAAAAGTACGTCGTGAGCGTATGGGTCATATCGAATTAGCTGCTCCTGTATCTCATATTTGGTATTTCAAAGGTATCCCGAGCCGCATGGGACTTGTCTTAGACATGTCCCCTCGCGCGCTTGAAGAAGTAATTTATTTCGCTTCTTATGTTGTAACAGAAAGTGGAGATACACCACTTGATAAGAAGCAATTACTTTCTGAAAAAGAATACCGTGCATATCGTGATCGATATGGTAGCACATTCCAAGCTGCTATGGGTGCAGAAGCTATTAAAAAGCTATTACAAGACATCGATTTAGATAAAGAAGTAGACTTCTTAAAAGAAGAATTAAAAACAGCACAAGGACAACGCCGTACTCGTGCTATTAAACGTCTAGAAGTATTAGAAGCATTCCGTAACTCTGGAAATGAGCCATCTTGGATGATCTTAGATGTTCTACCAGTAATCCCACCAGAACTACGCCCAATGGTACAGTTAGATGGTGGACGTTTTGCTACTTCTGACTTAAACGACTTATACCGTCGTGTAATTAACCGTAACAACCGTTTAAAACGTCTATTGGACTTAGGTGCACCAAGCATCATCGTTCAAAACGAAAAACGTATGTTACAAGAAGCTGTAGACGCATTAATCGATAATGGTCGTCGTGGCCGTCCAGTAACTGGACCAGGTAACCGTCCATTAAAATCACTATCTCACATGCTTAAAGGTAAACAAGGACGTTTCCGTCAAAACTTATTAGGTAAACGTGTTGACTACTCTGGCCGTTCTGTAATCGTTGTAGGACCGAACTTAAAGATGTATCAATGTGGATTACCGAAAGAAATGGCGCTTGAACTGTTCAAACCTTTCGTAATGAAAGAGTTAGTTGAAAAAGGATTAGCACACAACATTAAGAGTGCGAAACGTAAAATCGAGCGTGTACAACCTGAAGTTTGGGACGTTTTAGAATCTGTGATTAAAGAACATCCAGTACTTCTAAACCGCGCACCAACACTTCACCGTCTTGGTATCCAGGCGTTTGAACCTACATTAGTAGAAGGTCGCGCAATCCGTCTTCACCCACTTGTATGTACTGCATACAACGCGGACTTTGACGGTGACCAAATGGCGGTTCACGTTCCGTTATCATCAGAGGCACAAGCAGAAGCTCGTATTCTTATGTTAGCGGCACAAAACATCTTGAATCCAAAAGACGGAAAACCAGTTGTTACTCCATCTCAGGATATGGTATTAGGTAACTACTACTTAACACTTGAGCGTGAGGGTGCAATCGGTGAAGGTATGGTCTTCAAAGATGCAAACGAAGCAATACTTGCATACCAAAATGGATATGTACATCTGCACACACGTGTGGCAGTTGCTGCAAGTTCAGTAAATAATGTAACGTTTACTGAAGAGCAAAAGGGTAAGCTTCTATTAACAACAGTTGGTAAATTAATATTTAACGAAATCTTACCAGAGTCGTTCCCTTATATTAATGAACCAACAAACTCAAACCTTGAAAAAGAAACACCAGCGGAATATTTCGTTGAAAAAGGTGCAAACATTAAAGAAATTATTGCTAGTCGCGAAGAAGTGGCGCCATTCAGCAAGAAAATCCTTGGTAACATCATTGCGGAAGTGTTTAAACGTTTCAAAATTACAGAAACGTCTCGCATGCTTGACCGTATGAAAAACTTAGGATTCAAATACTCTACAAAAGCTGGTATTACAGTTGGGGTATCTGACATTCTTGTATTAGGTGAAAAAGATGAAATTCTCCACGAAGCACAAGCAAAAGTAGATAATGTAATTAAACAATTCCGTCGCGGTTTAATCACGGAAGAAGAGCGTTACGATCGCGTTATCTCTATTTGGAGTAATGCAAAAGATGTTATCCAAGGAAAACTGATGAAATCCTTGAATAAACGCAACCCAATCTTCATGATGAGTGATTCCGGTGCCCGTGGTAACGCATCGAACTTTACTCAGCTTGCTGGTATGCGTGGTCTGATGGCCAATCCATCTGGTCGTATCATCGAACTTCCAATCAAATCAAGTTTCCGTGAAGGTTTAACAGTACTTGAGTACTTCATCTCTACGCATGGTGCACGTAAAGGTCTTGCCGATACAGCACTTAAAACTGCCGATTCTGGTTACTTAACACGTCGTCTTGTTGACGTTGCACAAGATGTAATTGTTCGTGAAGATGATTGTGGAACAGATCGTGGTTTATTAATTGGTGCGATTAAAGAGGGTAATGAAGTTATTGAGTCATTATATGATCGTCTTGTTGGACGTTTTGCAAGAAAAACTGTAAAACATCCTGAAACAGGTGAAGTATTAGTTGCTGAAAATCAATTAATTACTGAAGATATCGCTCATATTGTTGAAAATTCGGGTGTTGAAACTGTAAACATTCGTTCAGCGTTCACGTGTAACACTCGCCACGGTGTATGTAAGAAATGTTACGGTCGTAACTTAGCTACTGGTACAGACGTAGAAGTAGGAGAAGCGGTAGGTATTATCGCAGCTCAATCTATCGGTGAGCCAGGTACACAGTTAACGATGCGTACGTTCCATACAGGTGGGGTTGCCGGAGATGATATCACTCAAGGTTTACCTCGTATCCAAGAGATCTTCGAAGCTCGTAACCCGAAAGGTCAGGCAGTTATCAGTGAAATCGATGGTGTTATCGCAGCGATCAACGATGTTAAAGATCGCCAAGAAGTAGTTGTACAGGGTGAAGTTGAAGCTCGTACGTATGCTATTCCTTACGGTGCACGTCTGAAAGTAACTCCAGGACAGCCAATTAGCCACGGTAAAGAGTTAACAGAGGGTTCTATTGATCCGAAAGAATTACTAAAAGTAACGGACATTACGGCGGTTCAAGAATACTTATTACGTGAAGTTCAAAAAGTATACCGTATGCAAGGGGTAGAAATTGGTGACAAACACGTAGAAGTAATGGTACGTCAAATGTTACGTAAAGTTCGTGTAAGTGATGCGGGTGAAACAGATGTATTACCAGGAACATTACTAGATATCC
This sequence comes from Bacillus sp. 5w2, assembly GCF_054353775.1. Classification (NCBI taxonomy): domain Bacteria; kingdom Bacillati; phylum Bacillota; class Bacilli; order Caryophanales; family Bacillaceae; genus Bacillus; species Bacillus sp. 5w2. Next base: position 28,044 of record NZ_JBTIWT010000029.1, read on the forward strand.
ATCAGTTTACTGATGCGAATGCGAAGGTGTTACTGCAAGGTAAACAACCAGCAACGGCTAGACCTGTTCTACTTGGTATTACAAAAGCTTCACTTGAAACTGATTCATTCTTATCTGCAGCGTCGTTCCAAGAAACAACTCGTGTCTTAACTGATGCAGCAATTAAGGGTAAACGCGATGAACTTCTAGGATTGAAAGAAAATGTTATTATTGGTAAACTTGTTCCTGCTGGAACAGGTATGAATCGTTATCGCAAAGTGGATCTTGTAAAAACAACACAAGGTGACATGAATGTAGAAAACGATGAAGTTTATGTGGAACAGTAAAATTTTCCGTCATAAATTTTGTATAAAAACAGTTAATCCTAGTTGACATTGTATGAGTCAAAATGTTACTATAAGCAAGGTTGCTCCTGAACGATGCTTTGGAGGATATTTATATGTCTTATCAAAAAGTGTCAAATGCTGAAAATGTAGTCGTTGGTCATAAACGCACATTGGAGGCAATCAAAAATGGTATAGTTAAAGAAGTTGTTATTGCGGAAGATGCTGATATGCGGTTAACCCATATAATCATTCGTACTGCCTTACAACATAACATACCCATAACCAAAGTTGAATCAGTTCGTAAGCTTGGAAAAGTTTCGGGGATTCAAGTGGGAGCTTCAGCAATAGGAATAATAAGTTAAAACTGTTTTTGTGAGGAGAGAGCATTTGCTCTCCCTTGCAAAAACTTTGTTTTCAACTAATAATGAACCACCTGGATATGTGGTCATACAAACATGCGAAGGGAGGATAATCAAATGCCTACTATTAACCAATTAGTGAGAAATGGTCGTACTGATAAAGTATGGAAATCTAAATCACCTGCGTTAAACAAAGGGTTCAACTCTTTAAAGAAAAAATCAACTGATATCTCTGCACCTCAAAAACGTGGTGTATGTACTCGTGTTGGTACAATGACTCCAAAGAAACCTAACTCAGCGTTACGTAAATACGCTCGTGTACGTTTAACAAACGGTATCGAGGTTACAGCTTACATCCCAGGTATCGGTCATAACCTACAAGAGCATAGCGTAGTATTAATTCGCGGTGGTCGTGTAAAGGATTTACCGGGGGTACGTTACCACATCGTTCGTGGTGCGCTTGACACAGCTGGTGTTGACAAACGTATGCAAGGACGTTCTAAATATGGTACTAAGCGACCAAAACCTGCTAAAAAATAATAACTTTGAAATGAAAGGAGGAACTCAATATGCCTCGTAAAGGACCTGTTGCGAAACGTGACGTGTTACCAGATCCAATGTACAATTCTAAGCTAGTAACACGCCTTATCAACAAAATGATGGTTGACGGTAAAAAAGGTAAATCTCAAACAATTCTTTATAACGCTTTCGATATCGTTCGTGAACGTTCAGATAAAGAACCAATGGAAGTATTCGAGCAAGCTCTTAAGAACATCATGCCTGTTCTTGAAGTACGCGCTCGTCGTGTTGGTGGTGCTAACTACCAAGTTCCAGTTGAGGTTCGTCCAGAACGCCGTACAACTTTAGGTCTTCGCTGGTTAGTAAACTATGCTCGTCTTCGTGGTGAAAAAACTATGGAAGAGCGTCTAGCTTACGAAATCTTAGATGCAGCTAACAACGCTGGTGCATCTGTTAAGAAACGTGAAGACACTCATAAAATGGCAGAAGCTAACAAAGCATTTGCTCATTACCGTTGGTAGGATTCAACGTAAAATAAATGTAAGCATAAACCGCTTTATTTGTCGCTTATGGAAGTGTGGAGAGGGAGAATGCCTCTCCCTTTCGTTGGGCGCTCGTTTTACATAATGAGGGTACTGGACATACTGACATGTGTAACAATATAAAGTGGCTTTTTTGCTACTTAAAATAAAAAAATCCAATCCATATATGGAAGGAGCAAGACACCAAATGACAAGAGAGTTCTCTTTAGAAAACACTCGTAATATTGGTATCATGGCTCACATCGATGCTGGTAAAACAACAGCAACTGAGCGTATTCTGTATTACACAGGACGTATTCATAAAATCGGTGAAACTCATGAAGGTGCATCTCAGATGGACTGGATGGAGCAAGAGCAAGAGCGTGGTATCACAATTACTTCTGCTGCAACTACAGCTCAATGGAAAGGTCACCGTGTAAACATCATTGACACTCCAGGACACGTAGACTTCACAGTAGAAGTAGAACGTTCTTTACGCGTACTTGATGGTGCGGTAGCAGTACTTGATGCACAATCTGGTGTAGAACCACAAACAGAAACTGTTTGGCGTCAGGCTACTACTTACGGTGTACCTCGTATCGTATTCGTTAACAAAATGGATAAGATTGGTGCAGATTTCTTATACTCTGTAGGAACAATCCACGATCGTTTACAAGCAAACGCACACCCAATTCAGTTACCAATCGGTGCTGAAGATGAGTTCAATGGTATCATTGACCTTGTTGAAGAATGTGCTTACATGTACGGTAACGATTTAGGAACAGACATCGAGCGTGTTGAAATTCCTGAAGAGCACAAAGAATTAGCTGCAGAATACCGTGGAAAACTTATTGAAGCGGTAGCTGAGCTTGATGAAGAAATGATGATGAAGTACCTAGAAGGTGAAGAAATCACTGTAGAAGAGCTTAAAGCTGGTATCCGTAAGGCTACAACTTCTGTAGAATTCTTCCCAGTAATCTGTGGTTCTGCATTCAAAAATAAAGGTGTTCAAATTCTGTTAGACGCAGTTATCGACTACCTACCATCTCCATTAGACGTACCTGCTATTAAAGGTACTCTTCCGGATACAGATGAAGAAATCGAACGTAAGTCTAGCGATGAAGAACCATTCGCAGCTTTAGCATTCAAAATCATGACTGACCCTTATGTTGGTAAGTTAACGTTCTTCCGTGTGTATTCTGGTGTGTTAAACTCTGGATCATACGTGAAAAACTCAACTAAAGGTAAGCGTGAGCGTGTAGGTCGTATCCTACAAATGCACGCTAACAGCCGTGAAGAGATTTCAACAGTTTACGCTGGTGACATCGCTGCTGCTGTAGGTTTAAAAGATACTACTACTGGTGATACTCTTTGTGACGAGAAGAGCCTTGTTATCCTTGAGTCTATGGAATTCCCAGAGCCAGTTATCTCTGTAGCTATCGAACCAAAATCTAAAGCTGACCAAGATAAAATGGGTACAGCATTATCTAAGCTTTCTGAAGAAGATCCAACATTCCGTGCTCACACTGACCAAGAAACTGGCCAAACAATCATCGCTGGTATGGGTGAACTTCACCTTGATATCATCGTTGACCGTATGCGTCGTGAATTCAAAGTGGAAGCAAACGTTGGTGCTCCTCAGGTAGCATACCGTGAGACTTTCCGCGCTGCTGCGAAAGTTGAAGGTAAGTTCGCTCGTCAATCTGGTGGTCGTGGACAATTCGGTCACGTTTGGATTGAGTTTGAACCTAATGAAGAAGGTAAAGGTTTTGAATTCCAAAACAAAATCGTCGGTGGTGTAGTTCCACGTGAATACATCCCAGCTGTTGGAGCGGGTCTTGAAGACTCACTTAAAAATGGTGTACTAGCTGGTTATCCACTAGTTGACATCAAAGCTGCGTTAGTTGACGGATCTTACCATGATGTCGATTCATCTGAGATGGCTTTCAAAATCGCTGCATCTATGGCGCTTAAAGCTGCGGTTTCTAAATGTAGCCCAGTAATTCTTGAGCCAATGATGAAAGTTGAAGTTGTAATTCCTGAAGAGTACATGGGTGACATTATGGGCGACGTAACGTCTCGTCGTGGACGTGTAGAAGGTATGGAAGCTCGCGGTAACGCTCAAGTTGTTCGCGCTATGGTTCCACTTTCTGAAATGTTCGGTTATGCGACAGCATTACGCTCTAACACTCAAGGACGCGGAACATTCTCAATGACATTTGATCATTATGAAGAAGTACCGAAGTCTGTTTCTGAAGAAATTATTAAAAAAAATAAAGGTGAATAATTGATTTTTATCGATTGTTCAAGTATAACTACTTATGTAAGCTTAGAAAGTGAGACTTAAGTTTCGCTTTCTAGTCTAAATATAAAATAACCTATATAAACTAAGGAGGAATTTAGAATGGCTAAAGCTAAATTCGAACGTTCTAAACCCCATGTTAACATCGGTACAATCGGCCACGTTGACCATGGTAAAACTACATTAACTGCTGCGATCACTACAGTTCTTGCAAAAGCTGGTGGTGCTGAAGCACGCGGATACGATCAAATCGACGCTGCTCCAGAAGAAAGAGAGCGCGGAATCACAATCTCAACTGCACACGTTGAGTACGAAACTGAAACTCGTCACTATGCACACGTTGACTGCCCAGGTCACGCTGACTATGTTAAAAACATGATCACTGGTGCTGCTCAAATGGACGGCGGTATCTTAGTAGTATCTGCTGCTGATGGCCCAATGCCTCAAACACGTGAGCACATCCTTCTTTCTCGTCAAGTAGGTGTTCCTTACATCGTTGTATTCTTAAACAAATGCGACATGGTAGACGACGAAGAACTATTAGAATTAGTAGAAATGGAAGTTCGCGACCTATTATCTGAATACGGATTCCCAGGCGACGACATTCCTGTAATCAAAGGTTCTGCTCTTAAAGCTCTTCAAGGAGAAGCTGATTGGGAAGCAAAAATCATTGAATTAATGACTGAAGTTGATGCTTACATCCCAACTCCAGAACGTGAAACTGACAAACCATTCTTAATGCCTATCGAGGATGTATTCTCTATCACAGGTCGTGGTACAGTTGCAACTGGTCGTGTAGAGCGCGGTATCGTTAAAGTTGGTGACGTAGTAGAAATCATCGGTCTTGCTGAAGAAAATGCTTCTACAACTGTAACTGGTGTAGAAATGTTCCGTAAGCTTCTTGACCAAGCTCAAGCTGGAGACAACATCGGTGCTCTTCTTCGTGGGGTTGCTCGTGAAGATATCCAACGTGGACAAGTTCTTGCTAAAACTGGCTCTGTAAAAGCTCACGCTAAATTCAAAGCTGAAGTTTTCGTATTATCTAAAGAAGAAGGTGGACGTCACACTCCATTCTTCGCTAACTACCGTCCTCAGTTCTACTTCCGTACAACTGACGTAACTGGTATCATCCAATTACCAGAAGGTACTGAAATGGTAATGCCTGGTGACAACATCGAAATGACTATCGAACTTATCGCTCCAATCGCTATCGAAGAGGGAACTAAATTCTCTATTCGTGAAGGTGGACGTACAGTAGGTTACGGTGTAGTTGCTACTATCGTTGAGTAATCTTAACTGATATAAAAAAACCCAAGGGATTTTCCCTTGGGTTTTTTGTTTGTATTTATATAATGAATGAAATGATATTTTTATATTTTGACGAGTTTCTTCTATAGTAATACAAAATCAATAAACTAAAATCCAGAAACTGTAAAATGAATTCTGTGAGATGAAAACTTGAAATTCTTTAAAGTGCCATGTATAATAGCAAAAGTAGAGAAAAGCAGATGCAAACAAAAAGATGCTTGCATCTAGACGAATAACATTGTATAATAGACAATGTTGGTCTTTGACTGCGATGAAGTGGAAGGTTGCTGACACACCCGGCCGCTTTGCCATGGCATGGTGTGGGGAAATTTCCATGGAGAAGGTCTATTTTAGAAATAGGCGAACGAAGGAGGGAAAATAATGGCAAAAGAAAAAATTCGTATCCGTTTAAAAGCTTATGATCACCGTATTCTTGATCAATCAGCTGAGAAAATTGTAGAAACAGCTAAGCGTTCTGGGGCAACAGTTTCTGGTCCGATCCCATTACCAACTGAGAAGACTATTTACACAATTCTTCGTGCTGTTCATAAGTACAAAGATTCTCGTGAGCAATTCGAAATGCGCACACACAAACGTTTAATCGATATCGTGAGTCCTACTCCACAAACAGTAGATTCATTAATGCGTTTAGACTTACCGTCTGGTGTAGATATCGAAATCAAACTATAATTTATATAACTTAAAAATGTAGGAGGTGTAACTCATGACCAAAGGAATCTTAGGAAGAAAGATCGGTATGACTCAAGTATTTGCTGAGAACGGTGAGTTAATCCCAGTAACGGTAATCGCTGCTAATCCAAACGTTGTTCTTCAAAAGAAAACAACTGAAACTGATGGCTACAATGCAATCCAGTTAGGATTCGAAGATAAACGTGAAAAGTTAACTAACAAACCTGAACAAGGCCACACTGCTAAAGCATCTACAACTCCTAAGCGCTTCATTCGCGAAATCCGCGATGCAGACGTGGACGGATTAGAGGTTGGTCAAGAGGTAAAAGTTGAAGTTTTCGCTGCAGGTGAAATCGTTGACGTAACAGGAATTTCTAAAGGTAAAGGTTTCCAAGGTGTTATCAAACGCCACGGACAATCTCGCGGACCTATGTCTCATGGTTCTCGCTATCACCGTCGTCCAGGTTCAATGGGGCCAGTTGCTCCAAACCGTGTATTCAAAGGTAAAAAACTTGCTGGACGTATGGGTGGAGACCAAGTTACTATCCAAAACTTAGAAATCGTTCAAGTTGACACTGAGCGCAACTTATTACTAGTAAAAGGTAACGTTCCAGGTGCTAAGAAATCTCTTGTAGTTGTTCAAGGCGCTGTGAAGGTTAGCAAATAATTCACAATAGGAAGGAGGAATTCCAATGCCAAAAGTTACTGTATATAACCAAACTGGTTCACAGGTTGGTGAAATCGAATTAGCTGAAGCTATTTTCGGTATCGAACCAAATGAAGCTGTACTTTTCGAAGCTGTAATGATGCAACGTGCATCTTTACGTCAAGGTACACACAAAGTAAAAACTCGTTCTGAAGTTCGTGGTGGTGGTCGTAAACCATGGCGTCAAAAAGGAACTGGACGTGCTCGTCAAGGGTCTATCCGCTCTCCTCAATGGCGTGGTGGTGGTACGGTATTCGGACCTACACCAAGAAGCTATGCGTACAAACTTCCTAAGAAAGTTCGTCGTTTAGCAATCAAATCTGCATTAGCTACTAAAGTAGTTGAGAACAACATTGTAGTTCTTGAAGACCTAGTGTTAAATGCACCAAAAACAAAAGACATGCTAGCAGTACTTAAAGGATTAACTGTTGAGAAGAAAGCTCTTATCGTAACTGCTGATGCAAACGAATCTGTAGAGTTATCTGCTCGCAATATCCCTGGAGTAACAGTAATCACTGCTGATGGCGTAAACGTTTTAGACGTGCTTCATCATGATAAGCTAATCATGACAAAAGCGGCAGTGGAAAAAGTAGAGGAGGTGCTTGCATAATGAGAGATCCTCGTGATATCATTAAGCGCCCAGTTATCACTGAACGTTCTATGGAAATGATGGCTGAAAAAAAATACACGTTCGATGTGGACGTTAAATCTAATAAAACAGAAGTTAAAGATGCTCTTGAAGCGATCTTTGGTGTTAAAGTAGAAAAAGTGAACATCATGAACTACAAGCCGAAAGCAAAACGCGTTGGTCGTCACGCTGGTTTTACTAGCCGTCGTCGTAAAGCAATCGTTAAGCTAACTGCTGACAGCAAAGAAATCGAAATCTTCCAAGGCGTTTAATTCTTACTAAAGAAGGAGGGAAATTGAGATGGGAATTAAAAAGTATAATCCAACTACTAACGGTCGTCGTAACATGACTACGAATGATTTCGCTGAAATCACGACTGACAGACCCGAAAAGTCATTACTTGCTCCTTTAAGCAAGAAGGCTGGTCGTAATAACCAAGGTAAAATTACTGTACGTCATCAAGGTGGCGGACATAAGCGTCAATACCGTATCATCGACTTTAAGCGTAACAAAGATGGAATTCCAGGACGCGTTGCTACGATCGAATACGATCCAAACCGCTCTGCGAATATCGCATTAATTAACTACGTTGACGGTGAAAAACGTTACATTCTTGCTCCTAAAACTTTAGAAGTAGGTATGGAAGTTATGTCTGGCCCTGAAGCTGACATTAAAATCGGTAACGCATTACCATTAATCAACATTCCAGTAGGTACTGTTGTTCATAACATCGAGCTTAAGCCTGGTCGTGGCGGACAATTAGTTCGTTCTGCTGGTACATCTGCTCAAGTACTTGGTAAAGAAGGAAAATACGTACTTGTACGTTTAACTTCTGGTGAAGTACGTCTTGTATTATCTGCTTGTCGCGCTTCAATCGGTCAAGTTGGTAACGAACAACACGAACTTATCAAAATCGGTAAAGCAGGTCGCTCTCGCTGGTTAGGTAAACGCCCAACAGTTCGTGGTTCTGTAATGAACCCGGTTGATCACCCACACGGTGGTGGTGAAGGACGTTCTCCAATCGGACGTAAGTCTCCAATGTCTCCATGGGGTAAACCAACTCTTGGATTCAAGACTCGTAAGAAAAACAAAGCGTCTGACAAATTCATCGTTCGTCGTCGTAAAAAATAATGGGATTGTAGTACGGTTCATTTCCAGAACCGTACGCCAATCACGAAGGGAGGCACCAAAATGGCTCGTAGCTTAAAAAAAGGACCATTTGTCGATGATCACTTAATGAGCAAAATGGAAAAATTAGTTGCATCTGAGCAAAAACAAGTTGTTAAAACTTGGTCTCGCCGTTCAACAATCTTCCCTCAGTTCATCGGACACACAATCGCTGTATATGATGGTCGTAAACACGTACCTGTGTACATCACTGAGGATATGGTTGGCCATAAGTTAGGTGAATTCGCACCAACTCGTACGTATAAAGGTCACCTTGCTGACGATAAGAAAACTAGAAGATAATGAGAGGAGGCACTTCAATGCAAGCTAAAGCAGTAGCGAGAACAGTTCGTATTGCTCCTCGTAAAGTTCGTTTAGTAGTAGACTTAATCCGAGGTAAGCAAGTGGGTGAAGCGATTGCTATCCTTAACCACACACCAAAAACTGCTTCTCCAGTTGTAGAGAAAGTTTTAAAATCTGCAATCGCAAATGCAGAGCACAATTATGAGATGGATATTAACAACCTAGTTGTTGAAAAAGTTTTCGTTGACGAAGGTCCAACGTTGAAACGTTTCCGTCCACGTGCAATGGGTCGTGCAAGCCAAATTAACAAACGCACAAGCCACATTACAGTTGTGGTATCAGAAAAGAAGGAGGGATAATCGATGGGTCAAAAGGTTAATCCAATTGGTCTTCGTGTCGGCGTTATCCGTGATTGGGAATCTCGTTGGTTCGCAGAGAAAGATTACGCTACATTATTACATGAAGACATCAAAATCCGTGAGTACATTACTGTACGCTTAAAAGATTCTGCTGTTGCTAAAGTAGAAATCGAACGTGCAGCAAATCGTGTAAATGTTACAATTCACACTGCAAAACCTGGTATGGTAATTGGTAAAGGTGGTACTGAAGTTGAAGCACTTCGTAAAGCTCTTAACCAATTAACAGGCAAGCGTGTACACATCAATATTTTAGAAGTTAAGAGAGCTGATCTTAACGCTAAATTAGTAGGCGAAAACATTGCTCGTCAATTAGAAAACCGTGTATCATTCCGTCGTGCACAAAAGCAAGTTATTCAACGTGCTATGCGTGCAGGTGCTAAAGGTATTAAAACACAGGTTTCTGGTCGTCTTGGCGGAGCTGATATCGCTCGTGCAGAATCTTACAGTGAAGGAACTGTTCCACTTCATACACTTCGCGCTGATATTGACTATGCAGCAGTTGAAGCTGATACAACATACGGTAAATTAGGCGTAAAAGTATGGATCTACCGTGGAGAAGTCCTTCCTACAAAAAAGAAAGCTTCTGAGGAAGGAGGAAAATAATATGTTAATGCCAAAACGCGTAAAATATCGTAGAGAGCATCGTGGTAAAATGCGTGGTCGTGCAAAAGGTGGAACTGAAATTGCTTTCGGTGAATTCGGTTTACAAGCACAAGCTGCTTCATGGATTACAAACCGTCAAATCGAAGCTGCTCGTCGTGCAATGACTCGTTACATGAAACGTGGCGGTAAAGTATGGATTAAAATTTTCCCTTCTAAGCCTTACACTGCAAAACCTCTAGAAGTACGTATGGGTTCCGGTAAAGGGGCACCAGAAGGCTGGGTAGCAGTAGTAAAACCTGGGAAAATTATGTTCGAAATCGCGGGTGTATCTGAAGAGGTAGCACGCGAAGCATTACGTCTTGCAGCTCACAAGTTACCTGTGAAATGTAAATTCGTAAAACGTGAAGAAAATGGTGGTGAATCTAATGAAAACTAATGATATTCGTGAATTAACCACTGCCGAAATCGAAACAAAAGTTAAAGCTTTAAAGGAAGAATTGTTCAATCTTCGCTTCCAACTTGCTACAGGACAATTAGAGAATCCAACTCGCATTCGTGAAGTGCGTAAAGCAATCGCTCGTATGAAAACTGTAGTTCGTGAAAGAGAGATCGGAATTAATCGATAAATTGAGGGGAGGTTTGCATAGTGAGCGAACGTAACCAACGCAAAGTTTATACTGGTCGTGTTGTGTCTGACAAAATGGACAAAACGATTACAGTTTTAGTTGAAACTTACAAAACTCATTCCTTGTACGGAAAACGTGTTAAGTATTCTAAGAAGTACAAAGCCCATGATGAGCAAAACCAAGCGAAACTTGGCGATATCGTTAAAATCATGGAAACTCGCCCGCTTTCTGCTACTAAGCGTTTCCGTTTAGTTGAAATCGTTGAAGAAGCGGTTATTATCTAAATAGACGAATCGGAATTTTTAGTCCGAAGGGAGGTTTCATAACATGATCCAACAAGAATCTCGTTTGAAAGTTGCTGACAACTCTGGTGCACGTGAACTTTTAACAATTAAAGTATTAGGCGGCTCTGGTCGTAAATATGCTAACATTGGTGATATTATCGTTGCTACGGTAAAACAAGCAACACCAGGTGGCGTTGTTAAAAAAGGTGACGTTGTTAAAGCAGTAGTAGTACGTACGAAGAGCGGAGCTCGTCGTCCGGACGGTTCTTACATCAAATTTGATGAAAACGCAGCGGTTATCATTAAAGACGATAAGAGCCCACGTGGTACTCGTATCTTCGGACCAGTAGCTCGTGAATTACGTGATAGCAACTTCATGAAGATCGTTTCTTTAGCTCCAGAAGTTCTATAATTTAAGGTATTGCCTTGCTAAGGAGGTGCAGAATTAAGATGCATGTAAAAAAAGGTGATAAAGTACAGGTAATCACTGGAAAAGACAAAGGAAAACAAGGCGTTATCCTTGTGGCTTTCCCAAAGCAAAACCGTGTTATCGTTGAGGGTGTTAACATCGTTAAAAAACACTCTAAGCCATCTCAATTAAATCCACAAGGTGGAATTATTACTAAAGAAGCACCTATTCACGTTTCTAACGTTATGGTTTTAGATCCGAAAACAGGTGAACCTACTCGCGTAGGCTTCAAAGTAGAAGATGGTAAAAAAGTTCGTATTGCAAAAAAATCTGGTGAATTATTAGATAAATAATTTTCTTAAGAAAGGAGGTCACTTCATTGAATCGCCTTAAAGAGAAGTTCCAAAAGGAAATTACTCCTGCTCTAGTGAGCAAGTTTAACTATAAATCTGTGATGGAAGTACCGAAAATCGAAAAGATCGTAATCAACACTGGTGTTGGTGACGCGGTATCTAACTCAAAAGCTTTAGACAATGCAGTAGAAGAATTAACACAAATCGCAGGTCAAAAACCTGTTGTAACTCGTGCTAAAAAATCAATCGCTGGTTTCCGTCTTCGTGAAGGTATGCCAATCGGTGCGAAAGTAACTTTACGCGGCGAGCAGATGTATGAGTTTTTCGACAAATTAGTATCGGTTTCTTTACCACGTGTACGTGATTTCCGTGGTGTTTCTAAGAAATCATTTGATGGTCGTGGGAACTACACATTAGGTGTTAAAGAGCAACTTATCTTCCCTGAGATCGATTATGATAAAGTAAGCAAAGTCCGCGGTATGGACATCGTAATCGTTACTACAGCGAAAACTGATGAAGAAGCTCGTGAACTTTTAACACAATTCGGTATGCCATTCCAAAAATAATGGAAACCAACGCTAAGTAGAGGAGGCGAAAACGTGGCTAAAAAATCTATGATAGCGAAACAAAAGCGTACTCCTAAGTTTAAAGTACAAGAGTATACACGTTGCGAACGCTGCGGTCGTCCGCATTCTGTATACCGCAAATTTAAGCTTTGCCGTATTTGTTTCCGTGAACTTGCATATAAAGGTCAAATTCCTGGTGTTAAAAAAGCTAGTTGGTAAAACCCACAAATGGGAAGGAGGTAAAACACATGGTGATGACAGATCCAATTGCAGACATGCTTACTCGCATCCGTAATGCGAACATGGTACGTCATGAGAAATTAGAGGTTCCTGCTTCTAAAATCAAAAAAGAGATCGCTGAACTTTTAAAACGTGAAGGTTTCATTCGTGATGTAGAATACATCGAGGATAACAAACAAGGTATCCTTCGTATTTTCCTGAAATATGGTGCAAACAATGAACGTGTAATCACTGGATTAAAACGTATCAGTAAACCTGGCTTACGCGTTTACGCTAAAGCTGATGAAGTACCACGTGTACTTAACGGATTAGGTATCGCTCTTGTTTCTACATCTAAGGGAGTAATGACAGACAAAGACGCTCGTCAATTACAAACTGGTGGAGAAGTAGTAGCATACGTTTGGTAATATATATTTAAAACGAACGGAGGTGTGACCACATGTCTCGTATTGGTAAAAAGATTCTTGAAATCCCTGCAGGTGTTACTATTACAATTGCAGAAGACAATACTGTAACAGTAAAAGGCCCAAAAGGTGAATTAACTCGTAAATTCAATGCTGATATGTCTATCAAAATTGAAGAAAATACACTAACAGTTGAGCGTCCATCTGAACAGAAGGAACACCGTGCATTACACGGTACAACTCGTGCTTTAATCGGAAACATGGTTGAAGGTGTAACTACAGGTTTCGCACGCGGACTTGAATTAGTCGGTGTTGGTTACCGTGCTCAAAAACAAGGAGATAAACTTGTATTAAGCGTAGGTTATTCTCATCCAGTAGAAATGACTCCGGAAGCAGGTCTTGAAGTTGAAGTACCTGTACCAACTAAAATCGTAATCAAAGGTATCGACAAGCAACGTGTTGGCGAATTTGCTGCTAACATCCGTGCTGTACGTGCTCCTGAGCCATATAAAGGTAAAGGTATTCGTTACGAAGGCGAAGTTGTTCGTCGTAAAGAAGGTAAAACTGCTAAGTAAACCCGTTAGGTGAGAGAAAGGAGTGACAAGAATGATCACTAAAGCTGATAAAAATGCGACTCGTAAGAAAAGACATGCACGTGTACGTGCTAAACTTACTGGTACTGCAGAACGTCCACGTTTAAACGTGTTCCGTTCTAATCAACATATTTACGCTCAAGTTATTGATGATGTGAATGGTGTAACGTTAGTAAGTGCATCTACTCTTGATAAAGACCTTGCTCTTAACGGTACTAGCAATACTGAAGCTGCTACGAAAGTAGGAGAATCAGTTGCTAAGCGTGCTGTAGAGAAAGGCGTTAAAGAAGTAGTATTTGATCGCGGTGGTTACTTATACCATGGCCGTGTTAAAGCTCTAGCTGAAGCTGCTCGTGAGGCTGGATTACAATTTTAATGGTCAAAGGAGGGAAAATTGATGCATCGCATTGACCCAAGTAAATTAGAACTTGAAGAACGTGTAGTTACGATAAATCGTGTCGCGAAAGTTGTTAAGGGTGGTCGTCGTTTCCGCTTTGCTGCACTAGTTGTAGTTGGCGATAAAAACGGTCATGTTGGATTCGGTACTGGTAAAGCACAAGAGGTACCAGACGCAATCCGCAAAGCTATCGAAGACGCTAAGAAAAACTTAATCGCTGTACCATTAGTTGGTACAACAATTCCACACACAATCAACGGTCATTTTGGAGCTGGTGAAGTATTCTTAAAACCTGCTGCTGAAGGTACTGGTGTTATTGCAGGTGGACCTGTTCGTGCGGTACTTGAATTAGCTGGTGTACAAGATATTCTTTCGAAATCTCTTGGTTCTAACACACCAATCAACATGATTCGCGCTACTGTGAACGGATTAAGCGAACTTAAGCGCGCTGAAGATGTTGCAAAATTACGCGGTAAATCTGTAGAAGAGCTACTAGGTTAAGGAGGGAAAACAAATGGCGAAAAAGTTAGAAATTACCCTCACTCGTAGTGTAATTGGTCGTCCACAAGATCAACGTGCGACGGTAGAAGCTTTAGGTCTTAAAAAGTTGAATTCAACTGTAGTTAAGGAAGAAACTCCTGCTATTCTTGGTATGATCAACAAAGTTTCTCACCTTATAACTGTAAAAGAAGCTTAAGGATAACTCATTAATATAAGGAGGTGCCTGGGAATGAAACTTCATGAATTAAAACCTGCAGAAGGTTCTCGTAAAGTACGTAACCGTGTCGGTCGTGGTATCGGTTCTGGTAACGGTAAAACTGCTGGTAAAGGTCATAAAGGACAAAACGCACGTTCTGGTGGCGGTGTTCGTCTTGGCTTCGAAGGTGGTCAAACTCCATTATTCCGTCGTTTACCAAAACGCGGCTTCACAAACATTAACCGTAAAGAGTTTACTATTGTAAACTTATCAACGTTAAATCGTTTTGAAGATGGTACAGAAGTAACACCTGAATTATTGCTGGAAACTGGCGTTATCAGCAAGTTAAACGACGGTGTTAAAATTCTTGCAAGCGGAGCAGTAGAGAAAAAATTAACTGTTAAAGCGCACAAGTTCTCTTCAAGTGCTAAAGAAGCAATTGAAGCAGCTGGCGGATCAGTTGAGGTGATCTAATGTTTCGTACAATCTCCAACTTTATGCGCGTTGCTGAGATAAGACGTAAAATATTATTCACTTTAGCGATGTTAATCGTATTCAGGATTGGCACGTTTATCCCAGTGCCATTTACAAATGGAGACGTACTGAAAGCACAAGATCAATTAAATGCCTTAGGTATCCTAAATACATTTGGCGGTGGCGCCTTGAAAAACTTCTCCATCTTCGCGATGGGAATCATGCCGTATATTACAGCATCCATCATCGTGCAATTATTGCAGATGGATGTTGTTCCTAAATTTTCGGAATGGTCGAAGCAAGGTGAAATGGGCCGTCGTAAACTAACGCAATTCACGCGTTACTTTACAATTGTTCTTGCGTTTATTCAGGGGTTTGGTATGTCAATCGGTTTTAACGGTATGGTAGGTGGACAATTAATTTTGAATCCTGGTTGGAGCACTTATTTATACATTGCTACGGTACTGACTGCTGGTACTGCATTTTTAATGTGGTTAGGTGAACAGATTACAGCTAAAGGTGTAGGTAATGGTATTTCCATCCTTATCTTTGGCGGTATTGCCGCAGCGATCCCAAGTGTTATATCTCAAGTGTATCAACAACAGTTTCAAAATATCGGAGATCAATTGTTCATGAGTATCGTTAAAGTTGCGTTGATCTTACTAGCTGTGCTAGCGGTTATTGTTGGTGTTATTTTCATTCAACAGGCTGTTAGAAAGATCCCAATTCAATATGCGAAGCGTGTAACAGGAGGGAATGGGAATCATGCTGGAGCACAAAACACACATTTACCGCTTAAGGTAAATAGTGCGGGTGTTATTCCAGTCATTTTTGCTGTTTCATTCTTAATTACGCCTCCAACTATTGCACAGTTCTTCCCGAAGCATGATGTATCGCAGTGGATCATTGCAAACTTTAACTATTCTCACCCAGTGGGAATGATCATATATGTTGCGCTCATTGTAGCCTTCACATATTTCTATGCGTTTGTTCAGGTTAATCCAGAGCAAATGTCAGAGAATCTAAACAAACAAGGTGGATATGTTCCAGGTATTCGTCCGGGTAAGAATACGGAACAATATCTAACAAAAATCTTGTATCGTTTAACCTTTGTAGGATCAATTTTCCTAGCAGCGATTGCAATCTTACCAGTTATCTTTACGAAACTGGGAAATCTTCCTCCATCTGCACAGATTGGTGGAACGAGTATGTTAATCGTTGTCGGCGTTGCTTTAGAAACAATGAAGCAGCTAGAAAGCCAACTGGTAAAACGCCATTACAAAGGGTTTATCAAGCAGTGAGTAAGTGGGAAGGTTTGTCTTCCCTACATGCTCATGTACTCTGAGGGGGAACAAGGATGAACTTAATTTTAATGGGGCTTCCTGGTGCTGGTAAAGGTACACAAGCCGAACAGATTGTTGCCAAGTATAACATCCCTCACATTTCAACAGGAGATATGTTCCGTGCAGCTATGAAGGCTGAAACTGAAATGGGTCTACAAGCAAAATCTTTTATTGATAAAGGTGCGCTTGTTCCAGATGAAGTTACAATCGGAATCGTTCGTGAACGTTTAAGTCAAGAAGACTGCGTAAGAGGTTTCTTACTAGACGGTTTCCCACGAACTGTTGCACAAGCATCAGCTCTTGAAGAGATTATGAAAGATCTTGGTAAAAAAATCGACTATGTTTTAAACATTAATGTGGATTCAGGGTTGTTATTAAAACGCCTTACAGGCCGTCGCATTTGTAAAGAGTGCGGTGCGACTTACCACTTAGAATTCAATCCACCAGCAAAAGCTGATGTGTGCGATAAATGTGGTGGCGAATTATATCAACGCTCTGATGACAATGAAGAAACTGTGGCAAATCGTTTAGATGTAAATATTAAGCAAACAAAACCTTTGCTTGATTTCTACGAGGAGCTTGGTTACTTACAAAGCATTAATGGTGAGCAAGATATCAATAAAGTATTTGCTGATATCGATGTTCTCATCGGAGGCTTAGCGTAATGATCATCTGCAAAACTCCTCGCGAGATAGAAATCATGCGAGAAGCTGGCAGGATCGTTGCTTTAACTCATCAAGAGTTGAAACAGCATATTACTCCAGGAATTACAACGAAAGAGCTCGATCAAATAGCGGAAAAGACGATTCGAAAATATGGTGCTACGCCATCTTTTAAAGGATACAACGGATTTCCGGGGAGCATATGTGCTTCTGTAAATGAAGAGCTTGTACACGGAATTCCAGGGAAGCGCAAGCTCGAAGAGGGCGATATCATCAGTATCGATATTGGTGCGAAATACAATGGGTACCATGGAGATTCTGCATGGACGTATCCAGTTGGAAACATTTCTGAATCTGTTCAAAAGCTACTTGATGTCACAGAAAAATCGTTGTATCTTGGTCTAGAACAAGTAAAACCAGGCGAAAGATTATCAAATATCTCACATGCGGTTCAAACCCATGCTGAAGAGAATGGGTTCTCGATCGTTAGGGAGTATGTTGGTCACGGAATCGGGCAAGACTTACATGAGGACCCTCAAATCCCGCACTATGGTCCACCAAATAGAGGCCCTAGATTAAAGCCGGGAATGGTCATCTGTGTTGAGCCGATGGTGAATCAAGGAAGACGATATGTAAAAACACTATCTGATGACTGGACAGTGGTAACGGTAGATGGTAAATGGTGTGCCCACTTTGAGCACACGATTGCTCTTACAGAAGCAGGATACGAAATCCTTACCACTTTATAAGTAGCTGGCTCTCCGGGATTTCAGAGCAGTGTAAAATGTTACTGATTTGAAGAAGGGAGAACTATTGAATGGCTAAAGATGATGTAATTGAAGTCGAAGGTACCGTTCTTGAAACGTTGCCAAATGCTATGTTCAAAGTAGAATTAGAGAATGGGCATGTCGTATTGGCTCACGTTTCTGGTAAAATCCGTATGAACTTCATTCGTATTTTACCAGGAGACAAAGTTACGGTAGAATTATCTCCGTACGATTTAAATCGTGGTCGTATTACGTACCGTTTTAAATAATATAGCACTCCGTAATCTTTAAGGAGGTTCGAGACATGAAAGTAAGACCGTCAGTTAAACCAATCTGCGAAAAATGTAAAGTTATTCGTAGACGTGGAAAAGTAATGGTTATTTGTGAAAACCCTAAACATAAACAAAAACAAGGTTAATCAGAAGGAGGTGCATTCAGAATGGCACGTATCGCAGGTGTAGATATTCCTCGAGACAAACGCGTTGTTATTTCTTTAACTTACGTATTCGGCATTGGTCGCACAACTGCTGAAAAAATTCTTACTGAAGCTGGTATTTCTTCAGAAACACGAGTTCGTGATTTAACGGAAGACGAACTAGGACGTATCCGTGATATCATCGATCGTATTAAAGTTGAGGGAGACCTTCGTCGTGAAGTATCTCTTAACATTAAACGTCTAATGGAGATCGGTTCTTACCGTGGTCTTCGTCACCGTCGTGGTTTACCAGTTCGTGGTCAAAACTCTAAAAACAATGCTCGTACACGTAAAGGTCCACGTCGTACAGTAGCAAATAAAAAGAAATAATAAGTAAAGGAGGTTGAACTAACAATGGCACGTAAAACAAACACTCGTAAAAAACGTGTGAAAAAGAATATTGAAGCTGGTATAGCTCATATTCGTTCTACTTTCAACAACACAATCGTAACACTTACAGATACTCATGGTAACGCACTTTCTTGGTCTAGTGCTGGTGCACTTGGTTTCCGTGGATCTCGTAAGTCTACTCCATTCGCTGCGCAAATGGCTGCTGAAGCTGCTGCTAAAGTTGCAATGGAGCACGGTTTAAAAACTTTAGAGGTTACTGTTAAAGGTCCTGGTGCTGGTCGTGAAGCTGCAATTCGTGCTCTTCAAGCTGCAGGTCTAGAAGTAACAGCAATTAGAGATGTTACTCCAGTTCCTCATAATGGATGTCGTCCACCAAAACGTCGTCGTGTGTAATTTTTCTGTATAGAATTTTCCCTTTTGTCTATAATGGATATGATGCATTATCGAGAAATTTCGTACAGAAACATCGCTTGTTGTGCACAATCGGGAACTGCCTAAGGGGGACTTTCGGTTAGACAGGGGGTATCCCTTTGTTTAACCGGGGTTTCGACGTTTTGAAGGAGGGTTTAGTTAATGATTGAAATCGAAAAGCCGAAAATCGAAACGGTTGAACTTAACGAAGATGCTAAATATGGTAAATTCGTAATTGAACCGCTTGAGCGTGGATATGGTACTACTTTGGGTAACTCCTTACGTCGTATTCTTTTATCCTCACTCCCTGGTGCCGCTGTTACTGCCATCCAAATCGATGGCGTATTACATGAATTTTCAACAGTTGAGGGCGTAGTAGAAGACGTTACGACGATCATCTTAAACTTGAAAAAGTTAGCTCTTAAAATCTACTCTGAAGAAGAGAAGACGTTGGAAATTGATGTACAGGGCGAAGGTATTGTCACAGCTGCTGATATTACTCACGATAGTGATGTAGAAATCTTAAATCCAGATTTACACATTGCAACGTTAGCAAAAAATGCGCATTTCCGCATGCGTTTAACTGCAAAGCGTGGCCGTGGGTATACGCCAGCTGATGCAAATAAAAGCGAAGATCAACCAATAGGAGTAATTCCTATTGATTCTATTTATACTCCAGTATCACGTGTAACTTACCAAGTGGAAAAGACACGTGTCGGACAAGTGGCTAATTATGATAAGCTTACGCTTGATGTATGGACGGATGGAAGCATCGGGCCAAAAGAAGCTATCTCTTTAGGTGCCAAAATCTTAACTGAGCATTTAAATATCTTTGTTGGTTTAACTGATGAAGCACAAAATGCTGAGATTATGGTCGAGAAGGAAGAAGATCAAAAAGAGAAAGTTCTTGAGATGACTATCGAAGAACTAGATCTTTCTGTTCGTTCTTATAATTGCCTAAAACGTGCAGGAATTAATACTGTACAAGAGCTTGCGAACAAAACAGAAGAAGATATGATGAAAGTTCGTAACTTAGGACGTAAATCCTTAGAAGAAGTTAAACATAAACTTGAGGAATTAGGTTTAGGTTTACGTAAAGACGACTGAGGATTTAAACCCATCAACAAAGGAGGGAACTACGAATGGCATACAGAAAATTAGGCCGTACAAGTGCGCAACGTAAAGCTATGTTACGTGATTTAGCTACTGATTTAATTATCAACGAGCGCATCCAAACGACAGAAACTCGTGCAAAAGAACTTCGTTCTGTAGTGGAAAAAATGATCACTTTAGGTAAACGCGGAGATCTTCATGCTCGTCGTCAAGCAGCAGCTTTCATTCGCAATGAAGTAGCTAACGCTGAGACTGGTCAAGATGCACTTCAAAAATTATTCGCTGATGTAGCTCCACGCTATGCTGAGCGCCAAGGCGGATACACTCGTATTGCAAAAATTGGTCCACGTCGCGGAGACGCAGCACCAATGGTAATTATCGAGTTAGTATAATGATAATTAAAAGGGCAGGACAGTTCTTTTCAAGAAACTGGTCATGGCCCTTTTTTTTAAATATAAAAATAGGCTAACTTGGCAAAGGAAAGGGTGCCTTGTATTGAAAAAAGAGAAACTTCGGACAGAAAATATATCATTTCAATATCCTGGGGCAGCCAATTATGCATTAAAAGATGTTTCATTTTCCTTGTATGAGGGAGAATGGGTATCTGTTATTGGACAAAACGGTTCAGGGAAGTCTACACTTGCAAAATTATTGAATGGTTTGTTTTTGCCAGAAGCAGGGACTATTACAGTAAATGATACAATGGTTTTATCAGAGGAAACGGTATGGGATGTTCGAAAACAAATTGGGATGGTATTTCAAAATCCAGACAATCAATTTGTTGGAACGACAGTGCAAGACGATGTTGTTTTTGGCTTAGAGAATATCGGAATGCCAAGAGAGCAAATGATAGAAAGATTAGATCAGGCCCTCAAACTTGTCCGTATGGAAGATTTTCTTAATGATGAACCTCATTCGTTATCTGGTGGGCAAAAGCAGCGAGTGGCAATAGCAGGCGTTTTAGCACTTCAGCCATCTATTTTGATATTAGATGAAGCAACGTCAATGTTAGATCCTCAAGGGAGACGTGAAGTAGTAGAAACGGTTAGACAACTTGTTAATCAAAAAGGTATTACCGTGTTATCAATTACGCACGATTTAGAAGAAGCGGCACAATCAGACCGTGTCATTATTTTAAATAAGGGAGAGATATTAGAGGAAGGGATTCCAGAGCAAATTTTCAAGTCCTCTCATATGCTCCAAGAAATTGGATTAGATGTACCATTTTCTGTGAAAATAGCAGAATTATTAAAAAGAAATGAAATTCTCTTGCAAAATACGCATCTTACAATGGAAAGCTTGGTGAACGAACTTTGGAGATTACATTCCAAAAAGTAGAACATCGTTATCAATATAAAACTCCATTTGAAAGACGCGCACTTTATGATGTAGACGTGTCGTTTCCAAGTGGGGGCTATTATGCCATTATCGGTCATACTGGTTCAGGTAAGTCGACGATGATTCAACATTTAAATGGTTTATTGCAGCCGACAAATGGCACAGTTCAAATTGGTGAACATTTCATTTCGGCAGGAAAGAAAGAAAAAAAGCTAAAGCCACTACGTAAAAAGGTAGGGGTTGTCTTTCAATTCCCAGAACATCAGTTGTTTGAAGAGACTGTGGAGAAAGATATTTGTTTCGGCCCTACTAATTTTGGGATATCTGTAGAAGAAGCGAAGCAAAAGGCAAGAGAGGCAATTGAACTTGTGGGGTTAGAACCAGAACTGTTAACACGTTCACCATTTGAGTTAAGTGGTGGGCAAATGAGGCGTGTTGCGATAGCGGGCGTATTGGCGATGGAACCAGAAGTGCTTGTATTAGATGAACCTACAGCAGGATTAGATCCAAAAGGGCAGAATGAACTTATGGAGATGTTTTATAAGCTACATAAGGAGAAAAGTCTTACAGTTATTCTAGTAACGCATAATATGGAGGATGCTGCTAAGTATGCGGAGCAGATTGTAGTCATGCATAAAGGAACGGTCTTTTTGCAAGGAAGTGCAGAGGAAGTATTTTCACATGCTGATGAACTAGAGAAAATTGGTGTGGATCTTCCTATGTCTTTAAAGTATAAACGTGCAATTGAAGAGAAGTTTGGCATTTCAATCCCAAAGGCTACCTTATCTTTAGAGGATCTTACTCATGAAGTTTTGCAGGTGTTACGAAAAGGTGGTCATGAATCATGCAGCAGTTGATTATTGGAAGGTATATTCCAGGGAATTCTCTTATTCATCAACTTGATCCACGTACGAAGCTGCTGATTGTCTTTTTATATGTATTTGTTGTTTTCTTGGCAAATAATGCGATTTCATATGGATTTTTATTTTTATATGCACTCATTGCTTTATTTTTTGCAAAAGTGCCGATTCGTTATGTACTTTCGGGCTTAAAACCAATTTTATGGATTTTTCTTTTTACATTTTTCCTGCATATTTTTACAAATAAAGAGGGGGATGTACTATTCCAGCTTGGTTGGTTTTCGATACATGAAAAAGGATTAGAGCAAGGGATATACATTTCTATACGATTCTTCGTTATTATTTTAATGACGACATTATTAACGTTAACGACGACACCTATTGAAATTACAGATGGTTTGGAGACGTTATTAAAGCCATTGAAGCGTATAAAAGTCCCTGTGCATGAAATCGCACTAATGATGTCAATTTCTCTTCGATTTATCCCAACATTAATGGATGAAACGAGTAAAATTATGAAAGCACAAGCATCACGCGGTATTGATTTCGCTGGGGGACCGATAAAAGATAGGATGAAAGCTATTATCTCGCTACTCGTTCCGCTATTTATCAGTGCATTTAAGCGTGCAGAGGATTTAGCGATTGCGATGGAAGCACGTGGATATAAAAGTGGTGAAGGACGTACTAAATTTAGGCAACTACGCTGGAAAACAAGTGATACAGTAACGATTATAAGCTTACTTTGTTTAGCTTGTATTTTGGCATGGGTGCGATTGTAATGGAGAATGGAAAGATGGAAAGAATAAAATGTACGGTTGCATATGATGGCATGCATTTTTGTGGTTATCAAATTCAGCCGCAGCATCGTACTGTTCAACAAGAGATAGAGAAAGCATTGCAGAAATTGCATAAAGGAGAACTTGTTCGTGTTCAGGCATCGGGCAGAACGGATTCCACCGTTCATGCAAAAGGACAAGTAATACACTTTGATACACCTTTGTCTCTTGAAGAGTGGCAATGGGGTAATGCTTTAAATACAATGTTGCCAGATGATATTGTTATCGGACAGGTGGAGAAAAAAACAGAAGAATTTCATGCACGTTACGGTGTTGAGAGAAAAGAATATCGTTATCGTGTATTATTATCGAAGACTGCGGATGTATTCCGTAGAAATTACGTATATCAATATCCATATCCGCTCGAAATAAGCTCTATAAAAAAAGCGATTCCTTATTTTATTGGAACGCATGATTTCACTTCTTTTTGTTCGGCAAAAACTGACAAAAAAGATAAAGTGCGAACAATTTATGAAATTGAGTTAATTGAGCAAGACGATGAATTAATTTTTCGTTTTGTAGGTAATGGATTTTTATATAATATGGTCAGAATTATTGTTGGTACGTTACTTAGCGTAGGGCAAGGAAAGCTTGATCCTGATAGCATTCCAGAGATTTTAGCGAAACAAAATCGTCAGTTTGCTGGAAAGATGGCTCCAGGTCATGGACTTTACTTATGGCAGGTAAACTATAACAACTAATCCTGGTGTAACATTTGCTTGACATTAGAAACTCAAAAGTATATCATAACATATGGTATTGTTTCTAAAACCACGATTAGCCCCGGAAGGAAATCGTGTTTAAGATAAACAATAGATTTTTTCTATGGAAAAGATAACGAGGAGGGAAACACATGCGTACGACTTTTATGGCAAAAGCTAACGAAGTTGAGCGTAAATGGTATGTGGTTGATGCTGAAGGTCAAACTTTAGGTCGCCTATCTACTGAAGTAGCATCCATTTTACGTGGTAAAAACAAACCTACATTTACACCACACGTTGACACGGGTGATCATGTAATTATTATTAACGCTGAGAAAATTCATTTAACAGGTAATAAATTAAACGATAAAATTTACTACCGTCACACTAACCACCCAGGTGGACTTAAGCAAAGAACAGCTCTAGAAATGCGTACAAACTACCCTGTACAAATGTTAGAGCTTGCAATTAAAGGGATGCTTCCAAAAGGACGTTTAGGACGTCAAGTATCTAAGAAATTAAACGTGTATGCTGGAGCAGAGCATCCACACCAAGCACAAAAACCAGAAGTTTACGAACTTCGCGGATAATTAATTAAAGGAGGGCTTACTTTGGCACAGGTTCAATACTATGGCACTGGACGTCGTAAGAGTTCAGTAGCGCGCGTACGCCTAGTTCCAGGCGAAGGACGCGTTATCATTAACGGTCGTGATTTTGAAAACTATATCCCATTTGCTGCATTACGTGAAGTAGTGAAACAACCTCTAGTTGCAACAGAAACTTTAGGTAACTACGATGTACTTGTAAACGTAAATGGTGGTGGATACACTGGTCAAGCTGGTGCTATTCGTCACGGTATTTCTCGCGCTTTATTAAAAGCTGATCCAGAATACCGTCTAACACTAAAACGTGCAGGTCTATTAACTCGTGACGCACGTATGAAAGAGCGTAAAAAATACGGTCTTAAAGGCGCACGTCGTGCACCTCAGTTCTCAAAACGTTAATTTTTGCGAACTACAAACCCCAACCATTTTGGTTGGGGTTTTTTTATGTTTCATTCCTCTTTTGTAATTTTTGTAGTTTGGAATATTTTAGTGCTATTCTCTCGCGTATGCTTCTTCTTTAGAAGTTTAGACTAATACGTATTAGGGAGGTTTATAAGTACTATGAATGTCATTGTCAGCTTACAAGAAAAACAAAAAGAAAAGCAGTTGAAATATGAACGGAAGATGCTGCGAGAATTATCATTAAAAACATTGCGCTCAAATATTCGGGATGCCTTTCAGATGCAGGAACTTCATCGTCAGTATGAAGATTACTGTATTGAATTAGGGATAGAATCGTATTTATTAGGAGCGAGATATAGTAAATTTGGTTATTATGGCGAATCGTTCTTTGATGTGAAATATAGAGCCTTAGAAGAAGAGCAACAATTAACGGAAACACTATTTCAATTTTTAACGAGCATGACTATGCGGGAAATTAAGTTACAAGATGAGGAATTACTTTTTGAATCTTGCCAGCAGTTTATCGGCTTATGGTGGCAGGAGGGATATGAAAAAGGTGAAAGAAGATATCGATTAAAGCTTCATTAAGACAAGCATAAACTTTCCTCTTGTCCCATATAAGTAATTAGAGGGACTAGCTGGAGGAGGAAAGGTATGAAGAGAATCCGAATTATCTCTTTTGCACTCGCTGCGGTTGTTTTGTTTTTTTTAGTCAAACAAGAATTTCAAATTACAAAATCGTGGCGAGCTTGGAATTTACCCTTATCAGGGAAAGTGATTGTATTAGATGCTGGGCATGGTGGGCCAGACGGAGGGGCTGTTGGTGGAAAAGATATTATAGAAAAAGATATTACGCTGGAGATTACAAAGAAGGTACAAGATTATTTACAAGAACAAGGTGCACTAGTTATTTTAACACGTGAGGGAGATTATGATTTAGCTCAGAAAGATACAAAATCATATAGTAGACGTAAAGCAGAGGATTTAAAAAAGCGTGTAGAGATTATTAATAAACCTGATGTAGA
Source organism: Bacillus sp. 5w2 (assembly GCF_054353775.1). Lineage (NCBI taxonomy): Bacteria > Bacillati > Bacillota > Bacilli > Caryophanales > Bacillaceae > Bacillus > Bacillus sp. 5w2. Next base: position 53,827 of record NZ_JBTIWT010000029.1, read on the forward strand.
CTTTTTTGCGAGTATTCATTTAAATGCTTTAACTAGTAGTGGATCGAAAGGCGCACAAACGTTCTACTACCGATCTTCGGTTGAAAATGAACGTGCTGCGAAATTTATACAAGCTGAATTGAGAACAAGTTTAGAGAATACGAATCGTTCCGCTAAAACAATTTCTCATGTGTATTTATTAAAGTATGCGAAAACACCAGGTGCTCTGATTGAAGCTGGCTTTTTATCGAATGTAAATGAAAGGTATATGTTAAATTCGGAGAAATATCAGCAAAAGGTAGCGGCTGCAGTATATCGTGGTATATTACGTTATTTCACGGAAAAAGGAAATCCTCCAGAATAAGGAGGATTTTTTGAGTTTCTCTCGTTAACGAAGTTTTCCGAAAATATGTTATACTGGAAATGTAAACGCATTTATTTCGAAAATAAAGAGAGAAAAATTTAATTAACATTACGTTATTTTTCATACAGGGGGCTGGGCTAACTATGGTAACGAAAGAGCAAGTAGTGGAAGCGTTAGAAGGGATTGTAGATCCGTTTTTACATAAAACGTTAAAAGAAACAGGTGCAATTAAAGAGGTAACAGTTAAGCCTGAGAAGGAACATGTAAGTGTTAAAATTGCAATCGTAAAAACCGGTACAGCGGAACAAATGCAATTGCAATCTGGAATTGTAAAGTTAGTAAAAGAACTAGGAGCAGCAACAGTAGGGCTTCGCTTTGCGGAATTTACAGAAGAAGAATTAGCTCAGTTTGCACCAGAACAGGAAGAAGAGCAAAATGAATCTTTATTGTCACCAAATTCAAAAACGACATTTTTAGCAGTGGCGAGTGGAAAAGGTGGAGTCGGAAAATCAACAGTTTCTGTTAACCTTGCTATTGCTCTAGCTCGTCTAGGAAAAAAGGTTGGTATTATTGATGCCGATATTTATGGTTTTAGCGTACCGGATATGATGGGGATAGAAAAACGTCCTGTTGTAAGAGGCGATAAAATTATTCCAGTGGAGCGTCTAGGTGTAAAGGTAATCTCAATGGGGTTCTTTGTAGAAGATAATGCACCGGTTATTTGGAGAGGGCCTATGCTTGGGAAAATGTTAAATCACTTCTTTACAGAAGTAGAGTGGGGCGATTTAGACTATTTAGTTTTAGATTTACCACCGGGTACAGGTGATGTTGCGCTAGACTTACATTCGATGTTGCCGGCTTGTAAAGAGATTATTGTAACGACGCCGCATCCAACGGCGGCATTTGTAGCAGCACGTGCTGGAGCCATGGCTCTACGTACAGAACATAGTATTCTTGGTGTTGTTGAAAATATGGCGTATTTTGAAAGTAAAACAACTGGTGAAAAAGAATATGTGTTTGGAAGAGGTGGAGGAGATAAATTAGCTACAGAACTTCAAACAGAAGTACTTGGCCGAATCCCGCTTCAACAACCTGATTGGAATAAAGAAGACTTTGCGCCCTCAGTATATGAAGATACACATACAACGGGGCTTATTTATCGCACGATAGCTGAGACAGTAATTGATAAAACAGCTGTTGCACAAAAATAAAATAATAATGAGTGGACGATACATATATATTGTCCACTCATTATTATCGTTATTATTTTTATTGCTGTTCCTTTTTACCGTCTTGGGAACCACCTTCACCGCCTGCTTCTTTTTTATCAGATCCACTTTTTTCCGCTTTTTGTACACCTTTACTAATAATATCAATCATCTTAGCTTGGAAGAGTGGGCTTTCAGCAGTTTCTGTGAGTACTTGTTGTAAATATTGACGGTATTCTTTGCTCTTCATTGTTTGTAACATCATTTTTTCTACTTCAGGGTTTTTCATAATTTCTATAACACCGGATTGGTATTCAGGGTCTTTCAGTAATGTTTTCATTAAGGTTGTTTGTTCTTTCCCCATACTTTTAGCGAATTTCGATGAGAACTCAGGGTCTTTAAAGAGCTTTTCCCAGAATTGTTGCCCTTTGTCGGATACCATTGCATCTTCAATCGTTTTCTTTACTACTGTTTCATCTAGTATGAGTGCTTGTTTCATTTTTTCATCAGTTAATACATCTTGAATGGCCTTCTTACCTTGGTCGGTTTTTAAAATATCAACAATCATTTTCTTCGTTTGATCATAATCAAGTTCGGACTTTGCTTCTTTTCCTTGTGCACATGCTACAAGTACAAGAAATAGAAAAGAAGAAGTCAAAACGAGCAGCATCCGTTTCATAAGTTGGAACTCCTTTCAGCACAGTTCTCTCTTTTTAATATAAATATCTTTAAGGAATTTATACATGAACATGGCTAGCTTTTTGAAATTGTCATTGATACAATTTAATTAGAAATATAAGGATAATGGGGGATGTGTTGTGAATAGCCGCAAGTGGGTACGACTATTTTTTACGACGTTGTTTCTTGGTGGGATTAGTACGGTCATTATTGGCTTTGTTTTGGAGTGGGACAAGTACGCTAAATTTTTTCAAAATTTCGACGGAAAGGAAATTCTAGCAGTTTCTTTCTGGTTGATGGGTGTAGGATTTATTTTTAGTGTTATAAGTCAAATGGGGTTCTTTGCCTATTTAACAATCCACCGTTTTGGACTAGGTATGTTCCGATCGTCTTCTTTATGGAATGCAGTCCAGCTCTTCTTTATTGCATTTGTTTTATTTGATTTCGTGTATTTAAGATCCGTACTGATTGCAAATGGGGAAGTTTCATTAGGGAATAACATACTTGTTGCTGGTGTGCTATTTGTGTTTGGGGCGATTGTTGCTTACATAAAAAGTAAAGAAACGAATAGAAAGGCATTTGTGCCCGCTCTATTCTTTATGGTTGTTGTAACGATTCTTGAGTGGGTACCAGCCCTCCGTATTAATGATACAGACTGGTTATATTTAATGGTGATACCACTTTTATTATGTAATGCATATCAGTTACTTATATTACATCGTTTAATTGGACAGACGAGTAAGTCTGCTTAACTAAGAGAGATTTTTTGAGTTTTTACGCAGAGGTAGTTGTATGAATGAAAATAGCGGGATGAAAAAAGCTCTACTACCTTAAGGAAAGGTAGTAGAGCTTTTTATGTGTGAAGGCACGATGGAAGAATTACTGTACATCTTCACTTTTCGTATTTGTGTTGGAAATAAGTTGTGATACGGATATTTGCTCATATCCGTCGCTCTTTAATTTTTGCAGGAGCAGTGGTAAAGCTTTATTTGTTTGAAGGGCAGAATCGGATGCATGTAATAAGACGATATCTCCACCTTTTAAATTATGAGAGACGGTGGAAACGATATTGTTTACACCAGGGTTTTTCCAGTCGTTTGAGTTATTACTCCAATGAACGACAGTGTATCCAAGTGATTCTGCTATTTTAAGTGTTGCTTTGTTAAAGTCTCCACTAGGTGGACGCAATAATTTGATTTGTTTCACACCGAGTTTTGTAAAAACATCTTGTGCCCGCAAAAGATCTCTTCGTATTTCATTTGTCTCTAGAGAAGTGTAGGACGTGTAATTATAACCCATACTACCGATTTCATGTCCATCTTTTATGATGCGTTCGACAACATCAGGGTGTCTTTCTGCCCATGCAGCAGAAAGGAAAAAGGTTGCATTCTTAATGTCTCTTTCTTTAAGTGTATCAAGGATTGGAATTGCTTTTTTGTCTCCCCAACTAATATCAAACGTGAATGCAACTTGTTTTTTAGAGGTGTCGCCTTTGTAGATGACTTTAGGCCCTGTAGCAGTTGAAAAAGCAGACTCGTGTGAATATGTTTTCAAAAAGAGTAGCCATGCTGTAAATAAGGAAAGTATCACTATTAAGCTAATGTGTTTAAAATTTCTTTTACTCGTAATAAAAAAGAAAAACATAATATTACGCCCCTTTGTCCAATCCTTTTCAGTTACATATATGCTGTAAATATAAAAAAGAGAACAAGGGATTAATATCGTAAGTAGTGGATATAATGGATGATAGGATTTTGTTAAATGAAAATGAGCGGAACGTTTATTGCTCTGTAAGAAATGATTGAGGTGATGAGTTGCTTGGATTTATGTTAACGAAAGAAGAGAAAAAAGAAATGGAATACATATTGAAGAGAGAGTTAGAAGAACTTTTATTTGATTTTGAAGATGAACGTATTCATGAAGTTGTAAAAAAGGCGATGGAAGAAAGATATAAAATCATTTTTTGTTTGTTTCGAAGAGTCGCTAATGCAGAGGAATGTATTCGTTATGTAAGAAAAAGAACTTTTTATTAAAAACTATTGACGTTAATGGTTATTATATGATAAATTAATAACCGTCGCTGATGCGGAAACGCAGAAAACGACAAAAAAGAAATTGAAAAACTTAGTTGACATGGAAAAACGAAGATGTTAACATAAGGAA
>NZ_JBTIWT010000030.1:0-52812 GCF_054353775.1 Bacillus sp. 5w2
GCATGTTTTCCATTTGTTTGTATTTCCCCGTATTCATACATGCCACGATAAAAATTCTCTCTATCTAACATGCGTTTCACTTGTACTTTCGTAAATTGTTTACCTTTCGCTGTGCAGTAGCCTTCCACATTCAATTGTTCTGCCAATTGCGTAAGTGACCAATGTTTAAAAAAGTGTCGTAATTCAAATAGTCTACGTACAACTACTGCTTTCTCACCATCTACTTCTAACACCTTTTGTCCTTTTGTTGCCTTGTAGCCAAACAGTACACCACCACCTGCATATCCACCTTGTTCCGCTTTTTTCTTTCTGCCTCTACTTAGCTTCAATGCAATCTCGAGACGTTGATATTGGTCTAATAGCTCTAACATGCCATTTACTAAAAAATCATTTGGGTCATGTGTGTATATACTGTAATTGGGTTGTTCAATTGCTTTCACATCTACCTTGTATTTCTTTAGCTCTCGTTGTATTAACACTTTTGCCATATCAGAGCGCCATAACCGAGATGTATTGAGTACAATCACGTGCTTCACTTGTTGATATGCCATATCTGACAATAGTTCTTGTAAGCCTTCACGTTCAACTGTTAATCCATTTTCATCAACAGTCGCTCCGCTTAATCCTCTATCTTCATACACACGAAGTAGTTCTAAATTATTTTCGTTACAGTAACGTTCAATCTCTTCTACTTGATACGCTAAACTATACCCATCACGTACTTGTCCTTCCGTTGAAACTCGTATGTAACCAACTACTTTCTTTCCCATCATAAATTCCCTCCCGTTACAGTAATTTTAGTCCCTGTAACGTTTACCCGTTTTTTGCGGATAACGTGTTCATAACGTCCATCCGTTAAAACGTACTTTACGATGACTTCAAAACATAATACAACCCTTTAGTTTTCCCTCTACTATCATCATACACTGTACAAAGCCATTACAGTCTATTAAATTTAACACTTAATACATTTATAAAATTATACGTGTACCAACTTATTTCTACGCTAAAACGAAAAAAAGCACTTGTTGCCTTTAGTTGACAATCAAGTGCTTTAAGTTCATATGTTTTTAAGTAGCATAAATTTGTAAGTTTTGTAGTAACAGTATGACACCTTTTGTACATCATGACAAATACTATGTTAAAACTTACGAGTTTGTACGAGTTTGTTAGTTTAATATACACTCCATGTGTTTATATTTATCGCCCCGTAAAATGTCATCTCGCCTAAGCTCGTACTTTGTTTTCTATTCTATCATTGCACACAGTACTCCATGACGGTACAACCATCATGAGTCCTTACTTTTTTAAAGCCTGTTTTTTTGAGTTCACTTGTCTTATATGCGTTCATATTTTTAATTTTTGTACTACAAACTTTTTTGCTCTTGTACATAGCTATAAATCTAGTATCATAGGTTGTAATATTTTAAAAATCATTATAAGCAAACTAATTTGTTTACTTTTATAAACTATAATTTAAACATGAGTATTACTTAGAGCAAAAAAGCTTTAAAGTTATTCATAAATATTAGTTATTTAAAAATCCATGTTTTTCAAATGCTCTTATTAAAAAATATAACTCTGCATGTCTCAAATGTTTTGGATTATCCTTTTTGGGCGGCACCCACTCTACTTCTCTTAACCACTTTTCCGCAGCTCTCTAGTTTCTTTATGTGACTCTTTGGTAATAGTTGAATTTACACCAAAATAAGTCTTATTGCCTACAGTAATACTTGCAACTGTATCACCTGAATCTATTGAGTATGGCTTTAATCCTACCTTCTCTCTAAATCTTTTTACTCCCTCACATCCTGCAATAGAACTTTATCTAAAGACATAAAAAATCCCCTCCATAATAAACAGTACAGTAACCTTCTTTCAGCTGTCTACTATAAGGGGAAATACCCGAATACAGAAATCATCTTCTTGATGTTGCATAATTTTTTTCAAGATGACCTCTACAAAGGATACATATTATTCTTTATTTAAACTTTTTTATGAAGACCACCAAACGAAAGCCGGTAGGAATCTGTGTCTATTATCTTGACGTATTATCATAATTATCAGCATTAGGATCATAGTCCAATATTACGTTATTAAGTTTATGATTGACATTATTTATTCTGGTCAACAGATCCTCAACCTCTTCTGATAACAATTCATTCTCTAATCCATTCCTATCAATGCTTCCTAGTTCTTTTTTTATGATATCAACCACACCCACAAAAACTTTTGGATGTGTCACTACTATCTCTCCAATGGCTAAGTGAACTAATAAATTTTCTGTTTCACCCTCATTGCAGACGGTTTCGAACTCATAAAATGTTCTTGCAGTAGCATATTTATATCCTCTATTTTCATTTAACATATTATCATACATTTCTTTAACAGCCTCAATTAATTCATTATACTCCCAATCTTCCATTTATATTCCTCCTATAGACTATGGTTTTAATCTGTTTCCGTTATTATGGATAACCTCTAGTTCTATATTTTTATATTTTTTAGCAAATTCTGCTATTACCCTACTACAACTATCGCAAGTATCTAGTTCTGTAAATAACTTTATTTTACCTTTTGCCTCAGTATTATTTCCAAGTCTGTTAGCTATATCATTTAGAATTTTATACTCAGTATCAGAATCTCTTGGGTACTCAATTCCATTCTTATCTGCTGCTTTTGAAGCTTTAAAAGTTGGGTTATTAGGCTTTAATGAAATATCCGCTATCCTTTCCTCTAACGTACCATTTAGTTCATTTATGCTACTTTGAGCAAAAAACTCTGATTTATCAATACCTTTAACATCTACTTCTGCTAAAGCAAAGTTCCCAGACTTTTTATATCCACTAGTTAATTTCCCCCTTAGCTCTTTCACTCTATCAATTATATGAGCTTCAGTTGCTGTATCAATTTCCCTTGTAGGATAAACTTTACCCGTACCCTTAGCAACCCCCGCACTCCCAGACGTTGCTTTCTTCACATCTCCAATCTTTTTTAAATCATGAAGTTTATCAACTATTTTTACACCTTTCCCATATGGAGTCATCATCCCAACTGCTAGGAGTTTTTCACCATAGGTAGCTTCTGGGTCAAAGAGTGTGAAAAGATCACCAAAGAGAAAATCGAATCCAAACTTCGCCACACCAATTAAAAAAGGATCGAGTACTGGTCTTTTACCACCAACTGGCTGGCCAAAGATGTTATGCTCCATTTCATAATCATCGGTTTCAACTTGGAAATCCTCACCTATATTCCCTTTTATTGTACCATTTTTAATTCCTTCAAGGTATTTTTGTGTCGCTTGTATCTCTTCTTTTGTAAATCTATTATTGATAGATTGATTCTCGCTGCTTATTCCTTCAATGTCGTTATACACATTGTGCTCTAAATCTACACTTTTTCCAATACCATTGTCAGATTTCCGTATTTTCTCTTCTATAATTATTTGAATTTGCTTTGCCCATTCCATATTTAACTTTTCACTATGAAACGTCCCACTCACAGGACTAAATCCTTTCCCGCTTTGCACTTCAGCGAGTCCGGCTGTGATGCTAGCTGCTAATTGGAGGGCGGTACTGTAGTTGTTGCTGGATGAATGATTGAATTCATATAAATGCTCTAGTTTTTCTTCCAGTTTTTTTCTCATTGTACCTAATACCGTTACAATTGCACCTACTCCAGGCATCGGTGTAAGTACTTCTATTGCTTCTATACTTGCAATCGATTGATTGATTTCCTGTATTTGTTGTCTTATTTCATGTTCGATCACATCTGTTGAAGCAACTTTTGCTTGGAACTCATTTGGAAATGCTTCGTTTTGGCGAATTAATTCTTCACATAAGCATATGATTCCTTGCGCTAATGGCCGAAATGTTTGGACAAGGTAGGCTTTTGCACTACTGTATGTTTGTCCTTGTAATACTGTATCTATCGCAAATGCATCAATAGATTGAATGGCTTGTTCCATACTTTGAATCGTAGCATTGCATATAGCGTTCATACTTTGAGTTTGACTTTGTACTTCTCCCAAATACATGTTTAAACTCATGTATTGACCTCCCTTTGTAGTTGCTGCTGTTCATAGGAAAGGTCGTTTTCTTTCTCACTGAGATGCCGTTTTTCTTTAAGCAACGTCTCTTTTTCGTACTCTAATTCGAATGTAAGTTTTCTTTCATACTGCCTGATCTCTTGCCGCATATTCGTGAACAGGTGAAATACTTCTTTGTCACCATGCCAAGTTTCTAGTATTCTGCTGAATAAACGATTACTTCGATTTTTCCATTCATTGAAACTAGCCTCAGCTTGTTCTTGATTTTGCAGTGCAATTCGGTTTTCATTTTGTTCTTCAAATATACTTCGTAATTTTTGATTACATTGACTTATTCTCGTTTCAAGTTCTTGACTCATCTTTTCTCCCTACCTTTTCCCCTTTACGTAGGCCGTTACATTATTGAAAAGTCTTTTGAAGTCCGGTATCCATTTTCTCAAATTCATTTGCTACAGAATGGATATTATCAATCGTCTGTTGAAAAGCAGCGCAAAATTGTTTCGTGATGTGTAAATTTTGCTGATTTGCTTCTTGTGCTTTGAAGTTCACAGATAGTGTAGTACGCGTTGCCTTATTTATAGAGCGACTAGTAGCACTCTGCATTCTATCTGAAGCATTTCTCATTTTTGTTGCAAGTTGCGTTGCCCTATGCAAATTACTTTGAAATTCTCCCATCACTTACTCCCCTCTACCTTTTATTTACAAAAATTATACCACGGAAAAATATTCTAATAAACCGAATGTTCTAATTTAACATACAATTCAGCACTGTTACTGAGGATACGAGCAAATCTTCTATTTCAAACATAACTGTATCGAAAGTAGATTTTACTTATACAAAAAAAGATGACCTCAGCCATATGCCAAAGTCATCTTTTTCTATCTTATTATTTTACTAACTCGCCATTATAAACTATTATATTAAGCGGAGCAGTTAAAAATTGTTGTGCTTTACTAACGAAAGATGTGAAGTGTTCACTCGTATTATGACTCGCAACTGCTGCTTCATCTTTCCATACTTCTACCATCGTATAAACACTTTCTTTTTCTGTATCTTTATAAAGATCATAAGAGACATTTCCACTTTCTTCTCTTGAACCATGAATAAGTGGCTGAATTTCTTCTAAAAATGATTGTTGTTTCGCTGGATCTACTTGAAATATTGCGTGAATAATAATCATGGTGTTTCCCCTCTCATATTCCACTTATTTCTTTTAAAATTACTTCCACTCAGCAACTTTTTCAACTGGAAGACGTACTGATTGGTAACCACTGTCAGCAGCTTTTCCGATTGAAATTAACATTACTGGTACGTGACGTTCTTTATCTAATCCGAAAGCTTCTGCGATTTGGTCTTTTTCAAATCCGCCAATTGGACAAGTGTCATAACCGTGAGCACGAGCTGCTAGCATAAATTGCATTGCTACAAGACCACCGTCAATTAGTACTGTATCTTTCATTACTTCTGGTGTAACCATTGAAAAGTAACCAGAAAGTTTTTTCATTTGATCTTCTTTTACTTCTGCTGGCATTAAACCGCGCTCTACTGCTGAACCGTAAATTTCTTCTGCGTTATCAAAGTTGTTTAAGTCACCAAACACAGCGATCATTGCTGAAGATGTTTCTACTTGAGATTGATTGAATTTCGCAAGTGGCGCAAGTGTTGCTTTTGCTTCGTCACTTTCAATTACTAAGAATCTCCATGGTTGCATGTTTACTGAAGATGGTGCAAGTGTTGCTTCTGTAAGAATTTCTGTCATTTCTTCTTTGCTAATTTTTACTGTTGGGTCGTACTTACGAATTGAACGACGTCCTGTTAAAATTTCGTTAAAATCATTTGTTTTTACTGAGTTAGTCATAGTTGTATTCTCCCTTTTTTATAATTCTTTTATATTTTCTTGAATGTGATTTAACATATTTAAAAGATTATCGCGTTCTTCCTCACTTAATCCTTTAAATGCAGATGCTGCAAAACGTTCTTTTTCCTCTTGAAACGCTTGAATTTTATTTCGTCCCTCTTCTGTAAGAGAAACTAACGTAATTCTGTTATCATCTGGATTTTTTCGTCTTACAATCATTCCGTTTGCTTCTAGCTGTTTTAAATGCCTTGTAATCGCCGCATTATCAATATTCACTTCTTGTTGAAGTGCTTTTTGACTAATTTCACCTACTTCATATAACTGAAGTATAAGCTCTAATCGAGACTGGCTCATACCCGTACACCCTTCAAACTTCGAACTTACTTCTTTATTTAGAAAGTGTAATTTATATAAAATAATCGCTTCTTTTGAGCATGAACTTGTCAAATTAACCCTCCTTCACAATCAAAATAAAAACATTTGATGTATCAATAGTTGATATGTCAATTAATATAATCTATATCGATTTAGAATGCAAGCATTTTGTTTTCATTTATATTTTTCCAAATTAAGGCGCTTTGTCGCGTTACAAAAAATGTTAATTGCACTATAATAGTACTAATTTAAATGACTGGAGAGTGATTGTAATGCGGCAATACACAAATAGAAATGAGGAAATAAAAATGGAAAATGAAATGAGGATATTCACATATGACAACAATAAATATAGGGATTGTCGCGCACGTAGACGCTGGCAAGACGAGTTTGACTGAGCGTATTCTTTATGAAACGAATGTGATTAAAGAAATTGGCCGAGTAGATAGTGGCAATACGCAAACTGACTCAATGGAATTAGAAAGACAGCGCGGAATTACGATTAAAGCATCTGTCGTTTCTTTTTTTATTGATGATATAAAAGTAAATGTCATTGATACACCTGGACACGCTGATTTTATCGCTGAAGTGGAGCGATCATTCCGCGTTTTAGACGGTGCAATTTTAGTTATTTCTGCCGTTGAAGGTGTGCAAGCACAAACAAAAATTTTAATGCGAACATTACAGAAACTAAATATCCCAACAATATTATTCGTAAATAAAATTGATCGTAGCGGTGCAAATACTGAAAAAGTTATGAAACAAATAAAAGAAATTCTTTCAAATGAAGCATTCCCTTTCTACTCTGCCCTATACGAAGGAACGAAAGAAACCCGGATCATTGAGTACAAATCATATGACGATTGTATGGAACTGTTAGCACCATATAATGAATCATTACTTGAGTCATACGTAAATAACGAAATTGTACCGGACACTCTATTAAAAGAAGAACTCATTAAACAAATAGCGCAAGCAAATGTGTATCCAGTCTTTTTCGGTTCAGCAATGACAGGCATGGGCGTAACTGAACTGCTCGAAAATATTTCAGCCTTACTTCCAGCTAATTCTTCATCTCAAGATGAAAAATTGTCCGGTGTAGTTTTTAAAATTGACCGTGAATATTCTGGAGAAAAGATTGCTTATGTAAGAGTTTTTTCAGGTAGCTTACAAGTTAGAAAATATGTGGATATACAGCGCAATGAATCTCTACCACATAAGGAAAAGATTAAAAAAATGTGCATATTTCATAATGGAGATGCTTTACAAACTTCTACCGTTCCAAGCGGTGAATTTTGTAAAGTGTGGGGACTGAATGATATAAAAATTGGTGATATTATCGGTGAACGGACTGATTATATAAAAGACATTCACTTTGCCGAACCACAAATGGAAGCTACTATTGATACGGTGCCTACGGAACGAATTCATGATTTGTACGCTGCTCTTATGGAACTATGTGAAGAAGATCCACTCATTAAAGTGTGGAAAGACAATGTTCATAATGAACTATACATTCGCCTTTTCGGTGAGGTGCAAAAAGAAGTCATTGAAACAACACTGTATGAGAAATATAATTTGCAGGTTACTTTTTCAAATACGCGAGTTGTATGCATTGAGAAACCAATTGGCGTAGGTAATAGCATGGAAGTAATGGGTGAAAAAGCGAATCCATTTTACGCAACAATTGGTTTTAAAATTGAACGTGGTGAACTTAACTCTGGCATAACGTATAAATTAGGTGTTGAGCTTGGTTCATTGCCTTTAGCATTTCATAAAGCGATTGAAGATACAGTATTTCAAACGTTAAAACAAGGTTTATACGGATGGGAAGTTACGGACATTTCTGTCACGTTAACACATACAGGTTATGCTAGTCCTGTTACAACAGCGAGTGACTTTAGAAATTTAACACCGATCGTATTAATGGATGCTTTAAAGCAAGCTGAAACATATGTATATGAACCAGTAAATGAGTTTGAATTAACTGTACCGGAGCACGCAATTAGTACTGCAATGTATAAGCTCGCTGCCGTTCCAGCAACTTTTGCAGAGCCTATATTCAATAACAATTCTTACCAGTTAACAGGGTCATTACCTGTTGCGAAAACAGAGAATTTTAAACGAATGCTTCATTCATTTACTGAAGGAGAAGGTATCTTCACAACAAATCCATCTGGTTTCACAAAGCTGAAGCCTCCCTTCCCTACTCGAAAACGTGTTGATTATAATCCGCTAAATCGGAAGGATTATTTGCTTCATGTGCTGAAGGCTTATTAAAGTAAAAGAGGTGCAATTCGCACCTCTTTTTGCATGTATTGATAAGTTAGTTTTTCCTAACAACTTCTTTAAGCTTTTCTATTATATTTGCTATCGCTTCAATTGAATTCTTTGTTTCATATTCCCCAACATTTACAGAATGATTTGCGTTTTTAACAACATCAATCGTTAAATTTGTTTTATATAACTGATCCATTTGATTTGCATTATAATGGTGATCGTTATCCCCAATTACTAAAAGCCCTTCGTGACTACTATGTAAAATAGAATCAAAAATAGATTCAAAAGTTAGTAAAGGTGTAAGTAGTATCATTTTTGACTGTAAAAACTCTTCTCTCTTCATTACATCATTTGCAATCGGTATTGTTCCGAGTGACTTCCCTAAAAACATCGTATGATTGTATTGCTCACCTTTTAATACTTCCTTCATTACAGGATTAATATCATCCATCATTACTTTCGTTAGTTCTTCTATTGGTTTATTCATTACTTGTTTGTCGTAGGAATAGTGAATATGTACAACATCAATTTTGTTTTCTAGCATTAACATCGTTGCATAATAGAATAACGGCTTATCATAATTATATCCTGAACCTGAAAACATAAAGCAAACCCTACTAGAACCTTTTTCGATATGTGTGTAATGAATTACTTTGTCATTTATATGTATCTCTTTTTTAGTCCCCTTCACCCTTTTCCCCTCCGAATACGTTTATTTTTGCAAAACAATATGTTCTGTATGAACTGCTATATCCTTTACTTTTTCTTTTATAAACGCAGGCTGTAAATTATATACCTCTAACTCTTCTACCGGCACCCACTTAAACAAATACGATCTACCCTCTTCTTCCAAAATATATTGATCCGCTCCATTTGCAGGTAAATCATGTAGCTCTACTTCATAATAAAAACTAATCTCATGAAACTTTCGCTCAGAAAGTATAAAGAAATTTTCTACTGACCATATTAATCTCTTCACTTTAATAGGTACGTCTAGTTCTTCTGCCAGCTCCCGTTTTAACGCATCTTCACTATTTTCTAGCATTTTCACTCGTCCGCCCGGTACGTACCAAAAATCTTCACCGTCCCCTTGCAAAATAAGGATTTTATTATCATGTTTACAAATTGCTCCGACACGGTAATTAAAACATGTTTCCTCTACTTTAAACGTAAGATCCACACCCATTCCCCCTTACATATTTTTTAAATATCGAACCATTACAAAACTAATCTGTATGTGCTGTACAAATAAGATTACTAAATTTCTCTAGTTCGTTCAATAATTTTCGAACTTTCCAAAAACAATACACATCATTTGTCATCACAAGTATAAATACATATGTCACAATTACTGCGCACACTTTGGAAGTATTATGGGGGACGAATGCATCTCTATCAATATACAAAACTGAAAAATCAAATAATTTTCAAGGAATCATTGTAAAAGATAAAGTGAAACATCAATAAGTGGAGTTTTTATTTTTTTCCTGTTGTTTTTAAATATAGTTAAGACATTATTAAAAAGACGCAAGGTCAACTTATGTGCTAATTAATTCTTTTTCTAGAAAAAGCGTCTTTTATTGCACTTGTTACTACATTTAGGAATAATAAAATAGCCATAACTGCCGTTAGTACATTAAATTGCTTTGTTTTATAAGGAGCGAACCATTCCGTAAAGAACTCTGAATTAACGAGACGATCCCCAACTCCTCCTTCCTTGAAGTTCGGTATCCACGAATTCATATCAAGGATGATAAAAATTAGTTGCATAACGAAAAATGCTCCAATAGTTTTCAGCCAATTTCGTATTCGACTAGGACGCTCTTTTTTTGATGTCATTTAAACCACCCTCCTTTTAGAACTTGCTATTAAAGAGCCTTGTTCTGATAGATACGAATAGATAATATCCATGAAACCCCATAGAACCCCACTGCTATGACAGCAAATAAAAGAAATAATTTCAAATCTGAAATCTCTTTTAAAAAGGTCAGTACGCCATTAGCATATTTATTTAATAAATATGGAGTATTTCGCATTAAATATATAACTCCAATAGATAAAAATATAAAAATTGGTACAAGTGTTTTCACTTTAAATGCAACAAAAAATGGGATGTAAAATGCTGTTATCAGCATGACTGCCAAGAAGCCTAGTATGTAACTTTCTAAGGAAAGTTGAAATTCCATGCTGTCTAAAATAAAATATTTTCCAACTAAACAAAATGGGATAATTACTATTGTAAAAAGTAAGGTTCCAACGTATTTTGAACTTATAATTTCCTTCCTAGTATACGGTAATGAGTTTACTAAAATATTAGCATTATCTTTATCATCAGATTGATATGTGTTAATTACAAAAACGGCACTACAAATGATTATGACATATGCTACATCCATGCCGGCCCACAAATAGGTAACTAGAAATAAGAGATAAGCAGGCAAGAAAGTTTTTTGTAAAATCAAATCCTTTTTAATTAAGTTAAGCATCTTGAATCCCCCTTTTTCATGAAATACATAATATCCTCTAAACTTGGTTTTTCAATCACCACATCCTTATCAAATAAGTTTTCGATAGAATGTGCATTTTCAATCAATCCCTCGAAACCTGTATTTGCCTTACGTACAGAAATAAATTCACGCTCAGTATCAAACTTTAACAAATCTAGTGGTCCTTTGACTAAAACATAATCCTCTGCAATGGCATAAATATCTTTTGTGAAAATATGCTTTCCATTTTGAATAAATGTAATATAATCGGCAATGCGGTCTAAATCCGTTGTAATATGTGATGAGAAAAAGATAGTTTTCTCTCCATCCTGCATAATATTTTGTAGAACATCCAATAATTCTCTTCTGAATACAGGATCAAGTCCAGATGTAGGTTCATCCATAATAATTAGTTCAGCATGATGTGAAAGGGCAATTGCGAGAGAGGCTTTCATTTTCATTCCTTTGGAGAATGTTTTCATTTTTTTATTTAATGGTAATTCGAACAGATCTTTATAATATGTAAATTGGTTAAAATCCCATTTTTTATAAGCAGGCGCAATAATTTTAGTAATTTCCTTTAATGTGAGTTCATCATAAAACACATTATCGTCATAAACGAAGCCAATTCTTTCTTTAATTCGTTTCGCATCAGTCGAATAGTTCATGCCAAATAAGGAGACGTTTCCACTATCCGGGTTTATTAGATTCATAATCATTTTAATCGTTGTAGATTTACCTGATCCATTTCCTCCAATAAAACCCGTAACAAATCCTTTTTTTACTTCCATCGAAAAATTGTTTATTTGAAACCCTTTAAAAGATTTACTGACATTTTGAAGTTCTATTACGTTTTCCAAGAGTTTTCCTCCTCGTATAAAATTGTAAGCATTTCTTTTAGCTCATTTAAAGAAACATCCATTTGCTTAGCATTTTGAATCGCTTCACATAACTTTTCTTCAACTGTTTTTAATTTTTCTTCTTTCATAGTTTCAATGTTTTGTTCTGCTACAAAGGACCCTCTTCCGACAATCGAATTAATAAAACCATCTTTTTCCAGTTCTTCATATGCTCTTTTCGTTGTAATAATACTTACTCTTAAATCTTTTGCTAACTGACGCATTGAAGGAAGAGCATCTCCTTGCTTTAAATCACCTAGTAAAATAAGTTTTTTTATTTGGAGTCCAATTTGTTCGTAAATGGGTTCCTTTGAAGTGTTCTTAATAATGATTTGCATGCAAATACCTCTTTTGAAAAATATTGTATATATACTTTATATACAATATATACTATCGCACATTTCAAATCAACAGAAAATTTCCAAAATATAGTTACAAACACAATCTAATAATGTAATTAATACAACTTATTTATACGGGCCTCCCTTGTATTAGCCGGATTTTGAGGTGGAGGTCTTGCTACTAGCTAATACACGATAAAGACTTCGTTGTGTTTTACAGAAAAATTGGCACAACTGATAGTGTGAAAGAGAAAGAGTTTGAAATAGAAGAAAAATTTGAGGAAGTTGATATCAAGTTAGACTAGGATGAGGATGACGAAGAAGGACTGAAAAATATGTTTTCTAAGCTGTGGGAAATGTACGGGGAAGAACCAATTGAGTTATAAATTTACATACGAAAAACACCTTGTTTCTTTAGTAACAAGGCATTTTTTCTTAATACTATGTTTAAATTGTTATCTTTCCGCTCTCCCACCACTCCATAAAAATTTCTAACGAAGGAGCAATCCACGTTCTACTATCATTTTCATGGTTCCATACGTATATATCATCGCTTTGCACTATCCCATTCAAAATGGAATAGCCAAACAAATCACCATTTCCGCCATCAGCAAAAAATAATAAACAGTCAAAAGGCATATATAAATCCTTGAAATCAACTATATTTCTCATATTCATATTTTCAGTATTAATTTTTGAAGCATCCCAAATAAAGTCTCCGTATTCACCAGCTATACCGTTTGTTTCCTGTAATAATTGATATAAATCATTCGGTAACTCCACCTGCAAATTTTTTTGAACTTCGGCGTGTGCAGCCTTTATAGCTGGATTTTTTAAACTTAAGTTTGATGAAATACTGCGAATGGTGTTTTTTCCACATAATCTTTTCTCCTCCTATAATTCTTCATGTTCAATCAAGTTTATACCAATAATCAAATTGGGTATGTACTTGTATCACATATGTTATCATCTCTGGATCATTTGGTTGTTTTTCCTTCTTTATATCTCTAATAGCATATTCACTTACATAACGAGTATCTCCCGTCTTATCTCGGTAATAATTTCCCTTTTCGGTTTCTACTACCGTACTATCACCTTTAAAATAGAGCTGAATTTCTACACCGACCACGTTAGAATTTGGATACTTTAACTTCCCTATTTTTTGATAAAATGAGATTACTTCTGCCCTCGATTGCTTCGTTTCTATAACTCGATTCGCTACCACTTCCCAATAACCGCCATTCCCTATTTCAATCCAATTTTTCTCATCCGCTTCATAATCTTTAATCACTTTACTATCCAAAGGCATCGGCAATTGAAAAAATTCAGAAGAAAAGGAACGAGAGATATACCACGTACTATTTCTTACGAGAATGACAGTTAGCAAGAGCATTATTACAGTTGAAATTATCGTTCTTTTTCTAACCTTTTTTAATTGACCTATCATATTTCTATCCATTCCTATTATCTATAAAAACTATCCATTCCACTTTTCTAACAATTCTTTCTCTCTCTCACCTGAAATACCTGTTTTTAATTTCCATTCGTCCGTACTCTCCATCCACTCATACACATCTGTAACGGTCTCTTCTATTCTTCTAAAAGTAAGCCCTTCATTAACCGCACTTTCGATACAAATAGAAAACCCGCCTCTCCACGGCTTCGTCTCACCATCTAATGGGAAAGTTTCTGGAATCCACAAAGGCATTTCTGTCCAAGGCTGCACATTATGTTCACTCATAAACGATTCGTCTACCCAAACAAATTCAGCATCGCTATTCGTAACCTTTTTACACGTATTTAATAGCTCTTCCATCGTCAATTTATCATTCGGACCTGTTATATTGAATGTACCTGCTTTATTATTTTCTGCCATGTTGAGTCCAAAGCACGCGACATCTTTTATATCAACCATCTGCACTGGACGGTCTTTTCTTCCTGGAACTAACACTTTACCTCCTTTTGCAACACGCTGAATCCAGTATGTTAGTCGATCTGTATAATCAAACATTCCTGAAAGAAGTCCTGCTCTTACATGTAAAACACGCCCCGGCCAATACTTCTCTGCTTCTTTTTCACATAATACTTTCAGCGCACCATAATGCTCATAAGGAGAAACTTCACCATTCTCTACAGCCTTTATTTGCTCTTCCGTCGGTTCAGGTTGTAATATATAGTCTTCTTTTATGTCATGTGGAATCCAGTCTTTATATACAGAAAGACTTGAGATGAATATATAATGCTTTATATGATTTTTTAATACTTCTCCAACATTCCGAATGTGATGCGGAGAAAAGCCACACGTGTCTATGACAACATCCCACTTTCGATTCTCTAAGCTTAATACATTACCATTTCTGTCACCGATTAAATGTTCCACTTCAGGGAAAATCTCTTTGTTTGTTCCACGATTAAATACTGTAACCTCGTGCCCCCTGTTCAAAACTTCTTCTACAAATGCTCTTCCTAAAAATCGTGTACCGCCTAGTATTAGAATTTTCATGGTTCTCCCCCATTCGTAATAAAAAATCTATTCTTTTGTTTAACGATTTTTTGTTGTGAAAAGTTACGGGGGATAATTTATTTTTTTCTACAAGTTCAATATATGCAATTTCGACACTTTTTCTATCTTAAAAACAATAATATGGAAATATTCATTCTGTCGATTTCCATTTCATATATAATTAAAATATCGGATATTCGATTAACCACTTATACATACTTAGGCAGGTGAAAAATATTAATAAACACATAGTTTATCATTCAACATTATGTATTTATTTTCTTACATCACTTGTATATATCATCTTGCTGAACATAGAAAATGGTCGTAATTATTTGGGGTTTACAATGGTTGTTCCGCTTTTAGCGGTTATTTCATATCAAACATTATATAAGAAACAAAAAATAGTTCATACATTTGGAATTTCACGCCCAAAAATAAAAACACTAATTTTCTCCATATTATTTCCACTACTTCTAGGGCTATGTCTCCATTTTTATTTTTATATTTATGATATAAAGTTCTTATATCATCATTGGAATGAATTAGGATTTCTCTTGCTCGTTGGTCTTACAATTGGATCTTTATCTGCATTATTAGAAGAGATTATATGGCGAGGGAATTTTCATTTCTATTTACGAAAAAAATATTCATTTATGCAAACAGCTATTATTATAGCTTTGCTTTGGTCTTCATGGCATTTACCAGTAGCTATCTTTTATAAAAATTATGAGTTTCAGTTTGTAGGAATATTAAGTTATCTCTCTTTATTATTTATATTGTCTTTAATTTTGACGTACACGAGAGAATATGGTGGTTCTGTAATATCACCCGCAATTTTACATGGTATGTTTAATGTATTTTATTTAACAGATGTAGTACAAAACAAGTGGGATGCCAGCCTAATAGAATTAATCAAATTTACCTTACTAGCAATTGTGCTGGGCACGATGTATCTTATACTTCACAAAGTTAAAAAATAGTTAAACAGCTAAGAAAAAAGATGTTTCTTCTTTTAGTTGAAAGCAGCTTTAATAGATTATAAAGTACTTCAACACCTTGCAATTATTTAATAATCGTATAGGTGTTGAAGTTTTATAATCTTAGTTACATAACTTTGTTAACACAACACTTTTTTCTATCATGGAGAACAAAACAAGTTTAACTAAACCTTTCATTCTTATTTTTATAAAAATAACCATTTTAATCTTTTAAATAAGGAAGTATGCACCCTTTAATTAATTCCCATCTATCCCGTGCATTCGGCATAACTTCAGAAGCAATTACTACAACCAAATCCTTCTCCGGTACACAACAAATCATATTCCCACCATCACCCATAGCACAGTATGAAAAGATTCCATCTTCTTCTCGTAACCACCATAAATAACCATATTGATTTTGGTTCATTTCTGTTGATTCTTTTATCCATGATTTTGATAGTATTTGTTTTCCATTATGAATACCTTCATTCAAATACATCTGTCCAAACTTAGCCATATCCCTAATCGTTAACGTTAGTCCCCATCCACCCGTTGAAATACCGTTTGGATCATGACCCCATCCTTTTACATCTTTTCCGAATAAGTCATCGAATCCAAATGCTTTCATATTGTAGTTTGGAATTTCTCTCATGCCGAGTGGCTGAAATAAGTATTCGTTTGCAAATTCACGAGCACTTTTTCCTGTTGCGCTCGTAATAATTGCTGATAGTACATGAGCTCCTGCAGATGAGTATTTAAAAAATCCGATTTCTCCGCCGTTCCCCATTCTATTAAGTGTATACTGTACCCAATCCTCTTGTGTACATAGTTCTTCTAACGGTTCCTGCCAGTCTACAAAAGGATATGGTGCTGTCATTGTAAGGAGGTGTCGCACTGTTATTTCAGATGCCTTAAGTTTATATTCAGGGAAAAACTCTATTACTTTTTGATCAACGCTTTTTATATAGCCCTTATCTATACATATCCCAATTAACGCAGAGATTATCGTTTTTGTGACAGATGCTACATGAAATGCATCATCTGGACCGTGTCCGTTATAATATTTTTCAAAAATAACATTCTCTTTCTGCACTACTAACATACCATTCATATTTTTATATTCTTCTTTTATAATTTGATCTAACTTTTCAGCAGTTTTCATTATTCTTTCCCCTTTAACTTATGATTAAAAAGGTTCGATAGGTACATATATATCAACTATATGTTTATGCTTGGGATGCTGATTGGGATTATTTCTATATACTTCAAAAGGATACGAATCTCTCGGTTTATATCCGCTATTTGGAAGCCACTCACCGTATAAGAAATCCCATGCTCCTTTATATTCATCCTGGAATATTTCAAAATGCCCTACTGCATACTTTCCAGAAGGTATTACCATTATTCCAATATCACTCGTTTTTACTGCGGACGCATCCGGAATTGTTATACATAAACTTGTTCTTAAATGATAGTCCTCAGTAAATTCATGATGATCGTGGTAAATGGTTAATACTTTCGTATCCTCAAATACATGATAGTTTTGCTTAGCTGCGTAATAAAATAATTTCTCTATCATTTCTGGAAAAGCTATAGTTAACTCCTCATATGTACCAATATGTCTTATGTATGCGAGGTTTATATCATCCGCTGTTACAATTTCAACATTACCTCGAACCTTCTTACATTCATTGTATTGAGAAGCTCTGCTTACGTCTTTGCAATTCTTGCTATTGTCGTTTCGATATTGAGACGGACTTACTCCGTAATAATTTTTAAATGTTCGGGAGAAAACAGCTGAATCTGTGAATCCGAAGTGATACGCAATATCTGTAATCGTCATGTCTGCTCGATATGTAAGTAGATGTGTTGCCCTTTCTAGTTTCAAGCGATTCACATACCGAGATAATGGCTCATCAACTATTCCTTTAAAAATCCGATGAAAATGATACTTCGAAAATCCTGCTATATCCGCTAACTCTTCAATGGATAGTGAACTGTCTATGTTTGATTCTATATAATCTTGAACTGTATGTATGCGTCTTACATACTCATTTCTACTTTGAGAACTCTCCATATCCTTGCCTCCTCACAACAAAAAGGCTAACTTGGCGCTAGCCTACTTTTACACATGCTTTAAAAATAAAACTCTACTCCCGCCGTTCCCGTCATAATTTGTATGTACCGATACACCTTCTATCTCATCATCTCCAGCTTCAATTTGAAAGCCAATCTCCCTATGAAACTGTATCGATTTTTTATTAACTGGTGATGTGATTGCTTTTACAACTTTACGGTTATTTGCACGGGCGATATCAAAGAAATATGAATACAATGTTGATGCGATTCCTCTTCTTCTATACTTCGGATTTACACCGATAAAGTGAACGTACGCTTCCTCTTTATGCGTTTGTGAAAAGAATCCGCATAAGAAACCTAATGTTTCTCCCTCTTCTTCAATGATAAAACTCGTTTCTTGAAAGTGAACGAAGAACAATTTTGGCAACATGTCCGCCATGTCTCTCCCGCCCCACCAATCATTTAAAACAGAATGAATCTTTACATAATCTTCCCCTTGTATGTTTCTTACTCGCATGTATTTCTCCCTCTCACTCACTTCATTTTTTCATAAATTTTAATGACTGTTTCTACTAATAGGATGAATACCCAAATACCGCAAAATACAAGTACCGACTGGAATATGGATCCAATAATAATAACACCAACTGCACCTGATCCTGAAATTGATACTTCTCCAAATCCTGGATCATGTATAAGCGATCCAGCAGAAAAAGCCATTAAAATTGATCCTATTAAATAAATCACACTCATTATTTTTAATATTTTTATAGAAAGATATGAAGTTTGTTTTTCTTCCACTTGTGATAATTCGATTTCCCCACTCGCAATTCCTTTTTGCAAACAGTCTTCACACAAAAATTCTTCCTTAATTTTTTTACCACCGTGCAACGCACCTGTTATTTCTTTACACCTTGAACATTTTCGATTTATCATTTTGGTAACACTCCAATCTCATAAGATTATACTTATATAATTCTGCACTTACCTTAATATTCCTTTTATGTATTTTATAGAGAAATGAGGTGTTTTATGATGTCTTAACTTACTTTTGGTTATAAAAAGCCTACTGAACAATATGTATTAAGACCTAGTTGTTATGCGATTATTTTTCAATCATCTTCTTCAAAGATTGCTGTTATCCAAAAAGGAGAATGCTACTTTTTACCCGGCGGTGGTATGGAAGGTAATGAAACAAAAGAAGAATGTATACATCGTGAATTACTAGAGGAATTAGGATGGGCAATTGAAATTGAACAGTATATCGGTAATGCAATGCGATATTTTTATGCTGAAAAGGAAGATACATATTATTTAAATGATGGGTTCTTTTACATTGCGAACATGGTGCAGAAACAAACTGAAAACTGTGAGAAGGATCATGTTCTAAGGTGGATGTCTCCTTTACATGCTGTAGAGCTTCTCATTCACGATCATCAAAAATGGGCGGTTGAACAAGCGCTTTTATTACGAAATAAAAAATGATCTCCTTCTATATGAAAGAGATCATTTTTACTGTTAACTTACCTTTTTCAAATTAAGAGCAGGCTTTTTGATTCCGCCTTTTTTTACAACATATAAGCCAATGAAAATAATAAGTCCGCCAACGAGTTGCATCATATTAATTTGCTCCCCAATTGTTACTGCCGCAAAGATAACTGCGAACAATGGTACAAGATACATATAAACCATTACTTTCGTTGAACCTATTTGACTAATGCCAACATACCACATTGCTAGCCCAAAGATGGTCGCAAAGATGATTGAATATGCTAGAGAACCCCAGCTTGGCATGTCTACTGGCCACGTTAATGTGTTTACATTGAATAAACAGTATATAACAAGCGGTACAATTCCAATTAAAGTAGACCATGAAGTCACTCTCATTGCGGAGTATTTTGTAATAAGAGGTTGTGCTAAAATTGGATACCATCCCCAAGCAATTGCTGCGACTAATCCAATTATATTTCCGAGCCACGCATACTCGTAAGTAGCTCCTCCTGTATGCCCTGTTAATAAAACGAATGCTGCACCAATAAACGCTACGATTGAACCAATTTGAACTTTCATCGAAAAACGTTCTTGTTTGTGTAATACTGCTAATATCCCTGTAAAAATAGGTGACATCGCAATTAATAATGAGGCGTTCGTTGCTGAAGTATATTTCACAGATAGCATAAACATCGTTTGATACATTGCCGTACCAACGATACCGACTGCTATTAATCGTAACCAATCTTTTCTTTCAATACGTAATGAGCGTTCCATCATAAATGTAATAAGTAATAATACCGGAGATGCTACTAAAAATCGTAAACTATTAAATTGAATGGATGACATATATGCCACGCCATACTTTCCAATTGTATAATTTGCTCCCCATACTAATGCTACTGATACTAGGAGCCACTCCATTTGCCATCGTTTCATCCGAATCTCCCCTTCCATATTTAGCATAGTAAAATTGGCTGGATATAGCACCGTCCAATTGGCTGTTTTTTTCCCCAGCCAATTTGTTATACTGAATGTATATAAGAGATGCGGAGGCGTTTGTATGGAATGGAAGCTAGATAACGACAGTAAAATCCCAATTTATCAGCAAGTTGTTGACTTTATTGAAAAACGTATTACATACGGAGAACTTCCTCCTGGAAGCTTCCTCCCTTCAGAACGGAAATTAGCTACGCAATTAAATGTAAACCGAAGTACGGTAACGACTGCTTATAATGAGCTGCGTGCTATGGGAATTGTAGAAAGTACGACTGGTAAAGGTACACGTGTGAGTACACATATGTGGGGTGTTTCTCCAACATTAACGCCGAACTGGAGAAATTTCGTAGAAGGTGGTACTTTCTTACCAAACTTACCCTTACTTCGCCATATTCGAGCAGAAGTACAACAAAATGAAAATATTATAGATTTTGCAAACGGAGAGCTCGGTTGTAATCTCTATCCTCACGAGCAACTACAAACGATTTTACGAGAACAACCGTTAACGCATTCATTAAGTTATGATCATCCGCAAGGCTATCTTCCGCTAAGACAAGCGGTCGTAAAATATATGAAGGAATATTTAAAAGTTGAAGCGACTGAACAATCCATTATGATTACATCTGGCGCACAGCAAGCACTTCACCTTATCGTACAATGTTTATTAAATCCCGGTGATGCTGTCGCTTTCGAAAGTCCATCGCACTGTTATTCCTTACCGTTATTCCAATCAGCAGGTATTCGTATTTTCCCATTACCTGTCGATGAACACGGTATTAATCCAGACGATGTGCAAGAGTTATATAGAAAGCACCGTATTAAAATGATCTTTTTAAATCCAAATTTCCAAAATCCTACGGGCACAATGCTACATCCAAACCGTAGAAAAAAACTGTTATCACTTTGCGCAGACTTACGAATTGCGATTGTGGAAGATGATCCGTCCAGTCTACTTACGCTAGAAAAGAAACAACCTTGCCCTACTTTAAAATCAATAGATGAAAATGGGACAGTCATTTATGTACATTCCTTATCAAAAATGATTGCACCAGGCTTACGAGTTGGCTGGCTTGTCGCCCCGCAGTCTGTAGTTGAAAGGTTATCTGACGCACGGCATCAAATGGAATTAGGTATGAGCATTTTCCCGCAGTGGCTTATGCAGCAATTTTTCGAAACTGTACCATTTCAGTCACATATCGTACCGTTACGAAAACAACTAGCAGAAAAAAGAGACGTTATCGTTCGTGCCCTAAATAAGCAACTTCACGATAAAATCTCATTTTCAAATCCGACCGGTGGTATATACATATGGGGAAAATTAAAAGAACCGATAAACGAAAAACAACTTATTATGCAAAGTTTAAAACAAGAAATCGCCTTTATGCCCGGTAGTATTTTCGGTGCGAAAGATGGTTATATTCGTTTATCTTATGGAAAAGTGAATATTGATCAAATTGAGGAAGGGATTTCTCGTTTACGTGAGGCTATTTTGGTTTGTGGAAAATAAGTAGCATCCTTACATATCGTCAATAGAATTTCATTAATTTTTAAATAAGTACATAAACTAAAAACCACTTTAGTTTATGTACTTGTATTGATTCATTTTTGTATTTCAATAAAATATGTATCATAAGATTCTTTAAAAGTATAGCCTAGCTTTTTTGCTAGTTCAACAGATTCAGAATTTGCTCCATCCCAACTAGGATATTTCCCTCTATCTAAACAATCTAATATAAGTGCAGATGCTACAATCTTAGCTAAACCTTTTCTTCTATGTTCAGAATGACTCGCAATTTCAATCTCGATTCCATCATCAAATATACTAAAGGATGTTGCAGCAGAAACAACTTGTCCTTCATTTAAAATGGCGTACCCTACGCCCCTATCAATAAAATCATCCATTGAATTAAACTGACTAGTAAAATCTTCTGATAGTGCATGAAATGAAGAAAACTTTGCTATATCTTTATCGATCTTTTTCATTTCATAATCTTGAGGTAATGTAGACAAAATATCCCGTATATATTCTTTATCTAAATCGCCGGGATTCTTATTAAATCTAAACCTTTGAAACTTCTCAATTGATCCTTTGTGAACAGTCTCTATCCGTTTTTTCCATTCATCCGAATCAACAATGGCAAGAGTAAAATCAGGTAGATTATATAGTAATTCTTCCGCCTCTTTTGCGTTTGGATTCCCGGCATAAAACACAAAAATTCCTACAGTTATTTGAGCAACAGTTGGATTTTCAGGATTGTCTACCCACGCACTTCCCATATGCCCTTGGAGATAGGAAAGTACAATAGTACTATCGAAATTCCCAAACATCTCAACTAACTTTTCCCTTACATTGTTATCTGCTTTATAAATCATTCCATTCCTTCTTTCCGAAAATTATTATTATTCCATCAATTATATATTAGCATATACTTTAAAAAATATACAATTTTTGTAAGTTAAAATACAAAATCCTCGTTTGACAAAACCTAAATCTACCATTATTATCAACACGAACCTAGTTACCCCGCATTAACGAGCAATAAAACTCCCAGCTCAAAATTCAGCTGTAACAAAGAAGTTAGGTGGGAGATCAACTGCCCGTAAATGTCCGATTGGTTCAACTAATAATTAGTGGAGGATGAATCCCCCCACTGATTAAAGTTTCACTTTATAGGAGTGGTAAAAATGAAAATTTACGTTGATGCAGATGCTTGTCCTGTAAAAGATGTAATTATTTTAGAAGCTACGAATGTTGAAATCCCTGTAACCCTCGTTACTAGTTTTTCTCATTATTCTAATGCGGAGCAGCCAAAAGGTGTAGAAACAATTTATGTTGATTCCGGAGCAGATGCTGCAGATTACCGGATTATGCAATTAGCTCAAAAAGAAGATTTAATCGTAACACAAGATTATGGCCTTGCTTCACTCGCTTTAGCAAAAGGCTGTATCGTGCTACACCATAAAGGCTATAAGTATACGAATGATAACATTGAACAATTGTTACAAACACGATATTTAAGTGCAATGGTTCGAAAAAGTGGTAAGCGTACAAAGGGACCGAAACCATTTACAGCAGAAGATAAAGAGAAATTTAGAGCGCTCTTTAAAAGTATGATCGCACATTAAAAATGAACCGTCTTTTTGCAAGGAAAACTTCGCAAAACAAAGAAGAGAATATCCAAATGAACATTCTCTTCTTGAGGTTTACCCGTTTAAAATGAAGGTAAATTATCTAAGTTATTTTCTTTTATTCCATCAGGTTCACTACGTATAATATCTCTACCATACTTATGAAATACGTCCACATGAGCTAACTTCCCTGATTTCGCTTCACTAAGAGCAGCTATATAATCTAACTCTCTTCCGCTACTTGTTTTAAACGCTATTAAATCCCCATCATCATTTTTACGAACGGCAACAATTTGTTCTGCTCCTGAATTGACTTCATGGTCTACTTCAAATTGCACTTGCTCTTCTCCTTGATGTAAGTAATCATTGTAAACTTTTTCAAAGTCTTTTTCATCCATAACATTCACCTCCAACACATTTTATTAGTATGGTTGGGGGGTGTTGGTTTTATGTAATTTGCTCTTAATTTGGATATATTTTTAATACCTACGCAAATCCTTCAAAGTCTCCAATATATCATCTGTAAAGGCTGTACTACCTTCCGCCTCTAAAACTCTAAAATAAAAACTTCTTAAGAAAGTTCTAATATTTTGTACTAAAATAGCATGCTGCGGATGTCGGATATCTTCAACAGTTGCTATACTTTGTAGCCAATTGCTCCACTCTTCTTCAGTTAATAGATTTTGGTTGCGTAATGACATAATTGGCTTTACTAATCTCTCATCCTCAAAGTGTACATATACGTAATCACCCAATCGAACCTTCTGGCGAACAGCAGCTAGTATTGCATATGAAAACTCACGATTTTGTATTGTACGCGCTAAAGCATCGAGGGCATCCGCTGCGTGTGCTGTAGAATGTGCCCAACCTTTTCCTTCTACGTAACCTCTTACATCTTCTTCTAAATATACATATTCCAACACTTGTTCTGCCACACTGTACAGTTGCTCTTCAGATAACAATGGTTCTCTTTCATGAACAGATAAAATAAGTGGCGGAATTAATACGGAGAATGCACGTTTAAATACAGAGTCTGTGCCCTTTTCACCAATTTTATAAAATAAATAATCAGGACTAATCGCTTGTAGCATTAACCCTCGTAATTCTTTTTGTCTAAACACATCACTTGTAATCCATGTATGAAGCGTACTATAAATTAAATCATCGCGTAATTCAGCATCAGGTGATCCGATATAATCTAACATCCACTGCGCATATGGATATGCATCTACATCTTCTGGTACAGCATAATTATTATTTTTAATTTGTAGTAGTTCTTCTTTTAATTCTAGTACTTCATTCATTAGATTTCCTGTCCCCTTTGTACTTTATTAACTTATTTTTTCCTTATTCCCTTTAATTTTTTTCATAAAATCAAGTCGATTTTTAGAATCGTTTTAGTACCTATCTTTCTATGAACTTGATTCAATTATATAAAATTTATCATGATAAATAAAAGGAAATACATTAGAGCATCGTAGTCTCTCACTTTGTTTACATGCATTTCATGTAAGTTTAAGTTATAAAATAAAGTATGTTTTTTCTTTTATATTCAAACGTAGTTACAATCAAAATTTAAATCATTTTAGAACTTGTTTAATAAATTCTGTTTTAGCTTTTGTGTATGCTTCTCTATCTTGGTTAAATTTTTTAGCTAAATCTTGTTTAAGATTTGAATACTCATAAACTAATTGTGGATTTTCTCGTAAGCGATTGCGAAATAAAAGTTGTTGCTCCCATCGCTCAGTTCCTTTAACCATCAAATGCAGGTGCGCTACACGCCTATTATTCTTAACTTTCACAAAGAACCTTCTCCAAGGTCTTTCATCTAATTCTGGGCTTACATAATGCCAATTATATATGCCCAATTTCGCTGAAATATGTAGTACTCTATCAAATGAGTCTATTTCAGCCATTAAATCAATGATAGGTTTTGCTGGTAAACCAGGTATGGATGTACTTCCTATATGTATTACTTTGCTTATACCGTGAGGAGCAAGCAGTTCATATAGTTGCTGTTCTTCACATCGGCCTTTATCTTGCCAATCAGGATTTGCATTAACTATCTCTACTGACTCATTCGCCCACACAGGCCATTCGTTCGGATTATCTTTTTTATCCACCCAAAACATCACCCTTTCACAAATTTTTTGCTATATAAACGATATTAAATTCCTTTACATATAACTAACGGATCGTCAAAATTGCTATTCTGAAAAACAACATCCGCACACTCTTTCGGATTATGCTCATTCGTTTGCGAATGTTGTTTTTCCTGACGCTGTAATACCACTTACTCCAACTCTTGTTGGATGGGTTACGTTTAATTTTAAAATATGATCTACAATTTCTTTCATACGTTGTTTTCGGTTCATGATATTTCCTCCACACAACCTGTTTACATAATATTATTATGAGTAACATTATGTGTCACTATTTGTCGGTAAGTCGATATCCTTTGTCGAATCGTTGATATATCGAAAAAATCGTTGATATATTTTAAGTTACGATAGATATATTTGAAAAATCGTTGATATATTATGATTGGCTTACTTTCCCTTAAATCCTCGATATAAAGCAGTGCGTAACTCTTGTTTGTATTCTTCAATCTCTGGCATATTGAGTTCTTCTGCTAGCCTGATGGCCAATTCAATATCATACGGTACACGTACGAGTTGAATGGAAAAGCTCGCTGCTTCTTTTTTATCGTAAGTTCCTTCAAATATTAAATAGGACGCTTGTGTAATTTCAAGAGGATTACCTACACTACCAGCATTACATAACGTTTTCCCTCTGAAATTTTGAACGAACGCTTGGTGAACGTCACCGTAGCAAACGACATCTGGTTTTCTTTCCCCTTCTATATTCTCTGTGAGCTCACTGTTTTCGAACATACTAATCCGTTCTTCTCTTGAGGCATGTGGTTGAATTCTTTCATATAAACTTCTCGGCGAAGCGTGGAACATACGAATGAGTTTGCCGCTCATATAAAATTCGATTGAAAATGGTAAGTTTCTTAAATAGTCATTGTGTTCTTCCGATAGTTGTTTTTGATGCCATTTTAACGCCTGAAATTCAGTCGGTTTTGTAATAAAATCATCCCAGTTCCCCATTACAACTCCATCACATTCTTTACGAATGATTTCAATCACTTCGCTAGAATGAGGACCTTTTCCAACTAGATCTCCAAGACAAATGATGTGCTCAATTCCTCTTACTTTAATATCTTTCAGTACAGAATCTAATGCCGGAATATTACCGTGAATATCTGAAATTACCGCTATTTTATCCATATAAATCCCTCCATTACTTATTGTTTATTATATCCTCATGTTGTGATTGATACCATTTTGGAATATAGGATGAAAAATGATTATGATCTTCTAAAATTCCGTTCAATCTTTCCTTCATATCATCTACTAAATGTGGCGTACTTCGGTTTGTCCATACGATATCAGCTGGGAATGTCATTGCTGCATATAATGAGTACAGTTGCCAAAAATGAAGCGATGGTTCGCCTCCGCAATAACCTTGAACTTGTCCAACCGCAAATGGTTTGCTTATTCTTGTAGTAAAAATCGCTACGTTATAAAAATCGTGTATTGGATCGCCAAAATCATATCCACCAAAATCGATAACGATAAATTCCTTATTATGAATCATACTATTTGCTGGATGGAAGTCATCGTGTAAAAAGGTAATAGGGCGATTTTTCAATAATTGTTTATGCTCCCCTACAAATCTTAAAACTGGCTTTAAATCAAGGAAGTCTATTTCATAGTTTGCTAACGCTTCTACGTATCTTTCATATTTATTCCATCGAACCGTTTCCCAGGTATCACTCGCACTTTCTCTTTCTAGTGAGTGAATCTTCTTTAACACTTCCCCTGCTTTTCTTCCTGCATTATACTGTTCTTCCACCGATAACTTCCCTAAACCTTCTTCACCATTTACACCTTGGGTCCATTCAAATACTTGAACACCTTTATTTAGTTCCTCAAGTTTTATGAAATGAATCAACTTGGGCGTTGGAATATGTAATAACTCTAATTGTTTCATATACGTATATTCTTCATGTTTTCGCTCAAAATGAACAGCATCACATACTTTTACAAAATATGTTTCTCGATTCTCTAATTCAACTTTATATTTCTCTTCATGTGAAAAACCTTTTGAAATAGCTGTACACTTTATAATACGAGGCCATTCTAGTCTTCTCTCTATCTCTCTAAGCATTTCTTCCAAAACATTCACCTCTATCAATATATGTACAAACTACCTAACACTTCATGCTCTCGTTTATTTTCCCCTTTAAACTCCACTGCAAATGGATATTCGCCACGATGCTTCAAACATTCTTGTACTAGCCCTTCTCCAACCGGTTCACAAAACTGCACATGAATGTCACCGAATGATACGCTTTGACACTCCGCATTCCATTCTTCATTTTGTATGATTGAGCTTGCGGTTAGCCCCATTACTTCTTTCCATTTCCGCACCGTTTCTCGAACGCTTTTCACTGCGTAATGAATCGTTTCAATTTGTTGTACTTTGTTTTTATGTTCAGTGATTGTCCCTATGTTGCGTAAATCATTTCTTCTTTCTTCGTCTGTTTCATTCCACTGTATAAAGAAAGGTAATTTCGGTCCATTTTCTTCTTGCTTTACAAATAACATTTTCCATTCTAAAAGGCGGCCATCTTTTCTCATACGCTTCCCTTCAAATGGCCCTATCGTTTGTAAACCGTATTTACTAAACTGATCTGCTAATTCTTCAATGGCATCTGTTCGAATTGCGATTTGTAACATACCTTCTCCAGTTTGTAATTTCACCACTGTTTCTTGTACTAATGGATTTTCTGCTTCTTTCGCTTTTTCTTCATGTTGAACTGCCAGAAATTCTATGTATGATAAATCAAAATAACTTAAACTATTCCAAGTACCCCAAGTAGTATGCTCTCCGCCTAATACAGTATGAAATCCAAGTTCCTGCATTTGCTTTGCCGCTTCCTCCGGTGTACAATTCACTGCGTGTACGAGATGATCAAATCGTAACATGTCTTTCTCCCCTTTCTCTCCATCCTTTTATTGTATATTTTATTTTTATTTCGTTCAATTCAAAAAACTTTAAAACCTAGTTGATTTATACGATTAATGTGTATTATAATGAAACAAATTTAATTATTGCTGATTGGAAAAACCAAAGGCACTTTTCTCATACGGGAAAAGTGCCTTTTTCATTTACTATTACAGGGGGATTATTTATGCAGAAATTAATTGTCTTTGCTATTATTGGATTTTTCGCTCAATTGATTGACGGAGCACTTGGAATGGCGTATGGGGTAACATCTACCTCACTTTTACTAATGTTTGGTATCGCACCTGCTGTCGCTTCCGCATCTGTTCATTTAGCTGAAGTCGTTACAACCGCCGCTTCTGGTGCATCCCACATCAAATTTGGAAACGTTGATAAATATACCGTTTCCAGGCTTACATTGCCAGGAGCAGTTGGCGCATTTATTGGGGCATGTTTTTTAAGTAATTTACCTGGCGATGTAATTAAACCGTACATTTCCGTATTTTTATTTACTTTAGGGGTTTATATTTTATTACGATTCATCATTCAAAAACAAATTGTCACTTCAAAGAAACGTATGTCTGCTAAACAGCTTGTTCCGCTTGGCTTATTCGCTGGATTCGTTGATTCAACTGGTGGTGGTGGCTGGGGTCCAATTACGACACCTGTACTTTTAGCAAGAGGAAACGAAGCTAGAAAAGTTATCGGCTCTGTAGATACGAGTGAATTTCCTGTTTCACTCGCTGCAACAATTGGATTTTTCATTTCACTTGGCTGGGAACAAGTAAGTTGGGTTTGGGTATTTTCTCTCATGCTCGGTGGTATCGTTGCGGCACCAATCGCCGCGTGGTTAGTGCGCATCGTACCTTCTCATTTACTTGGCGTATTAGTTGGTGGCCTTATTATCTTTACAAACATTCGTACACTGCTTACTACATTTAAAGTGGATCCAACTATTATTTCACTTTCTTACGTGGCAGTTGGTCTTGTCGTTATTATTTCTATTTTCATTGCTGTTCGCAATCATTCCAAACATTCTAACGCATCGACCGCCGGATATCCGAATGATCAAAAGCAAATGCTACCATAACGATAAAAATACCGCCCGATATACTTCGAGCGGTATTTTTTATTTTTCCATTCTCCAATTTATCATTGTCTCTGTAGTGCCAATTCTTTTCATATGTAATTTCTCTAATACACGAATCGATCCATCATTTTCTAGAAGTGTCTCTGCAATAATTGTTTCTACCTGTTCTGTTTGAAAAGCCCAATTTATTAATTCTCTTACAGCTTCTGTTGCATACCCTTTATTCCAATATTTCTCAATAAATCCATAACCAATTTCTACTGTATGTTCCTCATTTGGTTTCCCTTTAAACCCTACATCACCTAGAACGATGTCATCTTCTTTTCGAATGACATACCACGCGCCCCAAGGTAATAAATCCTTATCTTGCTTTATATTTTCTACATGCCCTACAATATGTGGACCACTATTATATCCTTGCTCGTTAGCAACGTGAATACTCTCTTTTGTACACGGCACTATATAGAGCCTTTCTGTTTCTAATTTCATGTTGATTTCCCCTTTTCAATTAAACAATACCTCAATTTTATCAGAAATAAAAAGAATATTCATTCTATTTATCAAATTTATACTTATTCTTTGAAACGAATTTAAGGAATAATCCTCTTTTAATAGTTATGTCGAATTATATTTTCAGAATTTTCTTTTATTTTTAAAGGGTTTTCCAATATTTTTTGCGAAACATTTGTATAACAATTTCTTTCTTTATTTTTTGTTACATAACAGTAGGTTCGGGTGGAGTTTTGCAAGCGTTTCCTATACAATAACCGATATTTTTTGACTTTTCCTAACAAAATATCTTGCAATATATTCAGAAACTCATTACAATTGCCATATATTAAAAATCTTAGCAATATATAAAATCCTCATCAATCCGATGAGGTAGAGGTTGCGACTTTTAAAAGTAAAACGGACGAGACACTGAGAATGTCCCTGACTTCGTTTGAAAGGAAAAGTTGCCGAAGTTTATATTTCTTCTCTGGAAGTATAAGCTGGGGCTGTCTCCGAAAGGAACAGAACTGTCACGTTTACAAAATTACCGTGTAAACGTGGGGTGCTATCTTAACGGAAGGGTATGATGGGGTGGTTATTTGTGAAACGTTCCGCCAAATTCCTTTGGCGGTTTTTTGTATTTTTCTCCCCCGCTCCTTCCTAACCTACAAGAAAAGGAGTGTTGAACATGAATAGCGCAACAAATCAATCTACCTCTAAAACGCAAACTACACAAGGACAGGGTGAATTAAAACGCGGATTAAAATCTCGTCACCTTACGATGATTTCTCTCGGTGGTACAATCGGTACCGGACTATTTCTTGCTAGCGGTGGTGTTATCCATTCTGCTGGTCCTGGCGGTGCATTAATTGCATACGCCGCAATTGGAATTATGGTTTACTTTTTAATGACAAGCTTAGCTGAACTCGCAGCTTACATGCCTGTTACTGGATCTTTTAGTACGTACGCAACAAAGTTTGTTGATCCATCACTTGGCTTTGCACTTGGATGGAACTATTGGTATAACTGGGCCATTACAATTGCTGCTGAACTAGCTGCTGTAACATTAATTATGAAATTTTGGTTCCCAGATACTCCTTCTCTTATTTGGAGTGGATTATGTTTAGCTATTATTTTCCTTTTAAACTATTTATCTGTTAAAGGGTTTGGTGAATCTGAATATTGGTTCGCACTTATTAAAGTAGTTACTATTATTATCTTTTTAATTGTCGGCTTCATGATGATTTTTGGAATTATGGGCGGCGAATCTGTTGGCTTTAAAAACTTCACTGTTGCAGATGCACCATTTAATGGCGGCATTATGGCAATTATCGGTGTATTTATGGCTGCTGGTTTCTCCTTCCAAGGAACTGAATTATTAGGAGTAGCTGCTGGTGAAACTGCTGATCCAGAGCGTAACATTCCAAAAGCAATTCGCTCGATCTTTTGGCGTATTCTTTTATTCTATATCCTTGCGATTCTCGTTATCGGTTTATTAATTCCTTATACGACTGAAAGCCTTGCTGCAAGCGATGTAACAGTAAGTCCATTTACACTTATTTTTGAAAAAGCGGGCGTTGCCTTTGCTGCTTCTGTTATGAACGCTGTTATTTTAACGGCAGTACTGTCTGCTGGTAACTCTGGTATGTATGCATCAACTCGTATGCTTTGGGATCTAGCTCGCCAGGGAAAAGCACCAAAGTTTCTTGGTAAATTAGATAGCCGCGGTGTACCTGTTAACGCATTAATCGTAACGTCAATTGTCGGTAGTATCGCTTTTATTGCCTCATTATTCGGTGACGGTGTTGTATACATTTGGTTATTAAACGCATCTGGAATGTCTGGCTTTATCGCATGGGTCGGAATCGCAATTAGTCATTACCGTTTCCGTAAAGCATATATCGCTCAAGGTAAAGATTTAAAAGACTTACCATATAGAGCGAAATGGTTCCCGTTCGGTCCAATCTTCGCATTTGCACTTTGTGTCATCGTAATTTTAGGTCAAAACTACGGCGCATTTATGGGCGAATCAATCGATTGGAACGGTGTACTCGTTTCTTATATCGGTTTACCACTTTTCTTAGTACTATGGTTAGGATATAAATTTACGAAGAAAACGAAAGTGATTCCACTTGATAAATGTGAACTAAAATAAAGTAAAACGAGCAAACAAATTTGTTTGCTCGTTTTTTATTCCAATGCTTCTCCCTTCCCTATTGCTCCTGTTTTTGCAATAATAAAGGAAATATAAATAAAGGTTGGGATACCATGAACATTCGTATTACTGATGAAGCAAAAGCAGCTATACATAGATTAGAACGTGAAGACAAAAAGATCATTCGCATTAGAGGAACAATGACAAACTCTTGTAGTATTTTCGTTGATGTGGATTTAATTTGGGATACATATGATGCAGATGACGTTGTATATGAAGATGCAGAGCTTATCGTACAAATGGATTCATTCACGAAAGACTACACTGGTGATACGGTGAAACTTGATTATAAGACGACTGGTTTTAGTATTACGACTCCGAGTGAGACTTTGGTTTATGGATTGTCGATTAAAAAATAAAAATTGTTTTTATTTGACCACCGAGGTGAAAACATGGGTAAATATGTTCCGTTGAAATTTTTATTTAATGAAGAATTAGCAGAAAGTATGGCTGATTCTATTTGTAAACACGTTCCTACTTTCTCGAAAAGAAACTTCGTATCTTCCGTAACATGTAAAGTTGAAAGTTTAGAGTTAAAGCAGCGTATTGAAGTAATTGCAGATGAATTACACAATGCTTTACAAAAAGATTTTCATGCAGCAATACATATATTACTGAAAACATTGGGACCAGAAAATACAACAGAAGTAGGCACATTTACAAACGGATATATGTACATGCCTATTGCAAAATACGTTGAAAAATATGGGCTTAACGATTTTGAAACCTCATTCAACGCAATGTATGAAATAACAAAAAGGAATACTGCTGAATATGCCATTCGGCCTTTTCTTGAAACATATCATGAAGATACACTAAACATATTACAACAGTGGATTCATGACGAAAACAGCCACATTAGGAGATTAGTTTCCGAAGGTACAAGACCAAGACTTCCTTGGGCTAAAAAAATAGGAGCTCTGAAAGGTGACTTTAAGAACAATTTAAAACTTTTAGAGCCATTAATGAATGACCCTTCTAAATATGTCCAAAAATCAGTAGCCAATCATATTAACGATATTACGAAAGAAGATAAAGAACTCGTTTTTCAATGGTTGCAGCAATTACGCGATAACCAGTATCCTGTTAACCCTTGGATTATAAAACATGGGTTACGAACGGTGCTTAAAAATGGTACTTTACCAAAAGATTTTTCTTTTTAAGTATTTTAAACAAAAACGCTTATGCTTCAAAAATGAAGTATAAGCGTTTTTTCCTTTTATATAAAGCAATTATAAACGTAAAAAGTGCTTTAAAATTCTTCTTTATACCTTTATTTTACTAACTCTTCTATGTTATTACTTTTCTTGATTTTTTCTGATGATAGCCAGAGTGAATAACTTGTTCCATCCTTGTTCCTTAAAAATATGTTAAATTCCTTATTATATAGTTCTTCTTTAAGAATAGTGACTACCTTTCTCAAATCCTCTATTACATAGGAATCATTTCTATATTTTATCTCACTGTCATTGAAAACTAAAGTCAATTCATACTCTAGACAATTGCCGTCTTTCGGGTGTGAACAAGTAATATCTTCAATTACAAAACGATCATTTTGAATTTCATTTAACCTTTGGCCTACTTTTGTTTCAGTTTGAATCAAATATGTCCAATAACCACTTACGGTGTTTTTCATTGTTAAAAGCAGTTCTTCTTTCGTTATAGCTTTTTGCACATTATGAAAAGGGAGGCCTATAGATTCACCATTATAATCCTCAATTTCAAGTTTTGTTATCTTTTTATTACTCTTCTGAATGAATTGGATTAGAGCATATAAACGATCTAATTCTTTTGATTCAAATTGACTGTAATCAATCTTGTCACTCGTTTTTAAAGTTAATAATAACTCATCAGTTGGTTTCTCCTCTATATCATCATCCACTATATATTGAAAAACATTTTTATTTTCAGGTTCTACGTAACCTAATTTTTTCATTTCCTCTAGCATTGGCTTAAATTTCTTATATTCCTCATATGTTTTTTTTCCGTATTGATATTCATCCCCTTTTATTCTTGAATATAAGAAACCATCTACCTCTACTCTAAATTGAATATTTTTATTGTTTTTTGCTTGAACAGTATGATATGTATGTCCCATATTCCCTTCATGTATAGCACCCCAATGTGTTACAATCACATCAATTCCGTGCTTTTTTTTCACATATTTTTTCACCTGATCTTCATCTTCATAATTACAACCACTTAAACATAAGAAACACAACACTAGCAACATTACATTTTTCATTTTTTTCATCTAGCCCATTACCCTCTTTTCGTACAAATAAAACATTCCATATATAAACAATACTAAATTATCGAATGTTTTCAAAGAATTAAAACGTTTTTATATTCAGTATATATATCTATTTCTTTTATTAATAAAAATATCCCCATAGATAAGTACATCCAAAGGGATAAAACGGTGCCACTTTTTTATAAACAGTACGACTTTATTGTTATGTAATAGAAATGTGAAATATCTTGGCACAATGTAGATTTACTGTATACCCTATCCAAAATTTGATCGTACGCTCACCTTCCCTAATAAATTCAAAGGATTTCCACTCGATTATCCCGAATATATAAATAACCATTCTCACAAGGAGCAAATTTATATGAATCTATTCGAACACGAAACGTAAAACCGCTTCACTTTAATAAGAGGTCCTCCCTTTTTCTTTTCTCATCATATCATTTGTTAAAAAATAGGAGGACAAAATTATGAAACGTGATCCATTATTTTTAACTTTATTAGAAAGTGCAAATACACATTTTAGCGGCTGGGATTTTTCTTTCATTTCAGAAACTGGTCGAATGAATAGCGAACCTTTATCGTGGTCGTACGGCAGCACTGCTTTCCAGCTTATGCAGCGTGCAAAATCAATGCTTGATATGGGGACTGGCGGCGGAGAGTTTTTGTCTATGTTACAACCGTTCCCGTCAACTATTTATGCGACTGAGGGTTACGCTCCAAACGTGCCAATTGCTCGAAAGAAATTAGAGCCTTTAGGGGTTACTGTTGTAGAGGTAACTGAGGATACTGCTTTACCATTTCAAGATGGTCAGTTTGATTTCATTGTGAATCAACATGAATCATATGCTGCCTTTGAGGTAAAAAGAATCCTTTCTCCTAATGGAATATTTCTTACACAACAAGTTGGTGGTCTCGATTGTGCGGAACTTAATGAGCAGTTTGGTATACATCTAAATAGCGAATTTGCAAGTTGGTCTCTGGAAACTGCATGTAATGAACTAAATGAAAATGGATTTACTATTTTAGAAGCAAAAGAAGAATTTCCTTTTCAACGTTTTTATGATATTGGCGCTATCGTCTATTATTTAAAAGCGATTCCTTGGCAAATTCCTGATTTTACTGTCGAAGGTTATTTTGAAGAATTATATCGTATACATGAAATCATCTTACAAAAAGGTTATTTTGATGTGAAGCAACATCGTTTTATTATTAAAGCGATTCGTGGCTAATCATGGAGTATACGAAAATGAAAAAGAGATGGTTCTGCCATCTCTTTTTTCTCGTTTATTTAACAAAAGTTTGTGGTGGCTTCTAGATTGTTAAGTACGTTCACGTCTCGCAATCGCATCAGCTAATGTAATAAGTTGCTCGTGCGTTATCTTTCCTGTTATCTTCGCTTTAATAATTTTTTCCATTTCTTTTGTAACGGTCATACCGTCTATTGCTAAACTCGCTTTAGCTGCCTCGAAAGCTTTATTTAGTTCGTCCTCGTTTTTGAATGCCATAATTTGAGTTCCCCCCTTCAAATCGCTTTATTTACTCTGTTAATATAAGAAAAGTAATATCATCCAAATTCTTATCTAGCCGATTGCTCTATTACAATATTATCTACTAGATTATAAGAGTGATTGTTTTCATATTTTTCCTATTGAGAAACGAGTTGTTTTTCATACCTTTT
The DNA here is from genome assembly GCF_054353775.1 of Bacillus sp. 5w2. Taxonomy (NCBI): domain Bacteria; kingdom Bacillati; phylum Bacillota; class Bacilli; order Caryophanales; family Bacillaceae; genus Bacillus; species Bacillus sp. 5w2. Next base: position 36,278 of record NZ_JBTIWT010000030.1, read on the forward strand.
GTTCGCATCATCTTCTGTCAAAAATACAGTTGTATAATTAATAATATTCCGGTTGTCATATGTGAATATATGCTCTAACTGATTTTCTTCTGTTAATACTACTGGTAAGTATCTTTGTAAATTGCTAACTACACCTCTATTATCACCATCTAATATCCAATCAATTTCTTTCCATTCTAATAATCCTTCCGCCGTACTTAACGGTGTATTCATATGTACTCCATCTGGCAAATCAGCAAGGAATACATACATTCCCTCACTATGCCAAGACTCGTCTTTATCTTTAAAAATAACATTCCCCTTATACGTTACACATGGAAGCTCTATTCCCGTTTCCTCCAACGTTTCTCTAATTATTCCTTCGTATGGCGTTTCATTATCTTCTATTTTTCCTCCAACACCATTCCACATTCCCATATTCGGCTTTTTATTTCTATTCAATAAGAGTATTTCATTTCCTTTTCTAATGAATCAAATTGTGTACTTATACATACGATCATTTCCTTTCCTCCTCATCTACAGATTTACACTGCATTTTGATTAAATTTGCTGTACAAAGATTTTTCATTATACACACAATTGGTTTTTAATGAGGTGTTTTGCTCATTTTTATTCAAAAACATTCTCCTTATAATTATGTTTTACATATTATATTGTACAACTTTCGTTTCAGAAAGGAGTGTTCAAGATGGATAACTTAAGTAGCGAATTTTTAAAACAATATTACGATAGTCGAGTCTGGTTATATGATACACATTGGCTCGGGGTTCCCATTTCCAAACTTCCCTCTGACCTCTTTTTATATCAAGAAATCATTTACGAATTAAAACCTGATTTAATTATTGAATGTGGGACCTTTTACGGTGGTAGTGCACTGTATTTAGCTTCTATATTAGATTTAATTGGAAAAGGACACGTTCTGACTATCGATGTATTTCCACAACCAAATCGTCCATCCCATGATCGTATTACGTATTTAACAGCTTCTTCTGTTTCAGTAACCGCTGTGCAAAAAATATTAAGTATGCGTAAACCTGATGATGTGATTTTAGTTATTTTAGATTCAGATCATAGTAAAGAGCATGTAGCAAAAGAACTTTTACTTTATAAATCTATCGTTACTACTGGCAGTTATATTATTGTAGAGGATACATCTATTAATGGAAATCCTGTTTCTCCCGATTGGGGGCCTGGCCCAATGGAAGCTGTTGAAGAGTTTTTAGCTAAAAATAATAATTTCATAATCGATGAATCCAAGCATAAGTTTTTCATTTCATTTAACCCTAAAGGTTTTTTAAAGAAGATAAAGTGAAACTTTAATAAGTGGGGTTTTGTATTACCCCACTTATTCTATGATCTTCATTTTTGAAAAAGGATAATATACAAATTCCACTTTGCCTATTATATTATCTTCTTCAATATATCCTAAACCATTTCGACTATCTCTACTAAGTTCACGATTATCTCCCATTACAAATAACTTATTTGGCGGGATTTTTGTCTTTTGAAAGTTATAAAACACTTGCGTATTATTGAATAAATCTTTATTTGTATACGGTTCTTCTTGCTTTTTATCATTCACATATACTGTTCCATTCGTTATGTTAATTACGTCACCAGGAAGTCCTATTACTCGTTTTACATAATATTTCGACTCATCTTCTTCCTTTATAATGACAATTTCTCCGTGCTCTAAGTTAGAAAAATGTACTGCTGCTTTATTTACAAATACGTAGTCTTCTTCATATAAAGTCGGTTGCATTGATTTCCCTTCCACTTTACATAAAGTAAAAGAATGATAGGCTACTACCAAAACAAACACGAAGAGTATGTATTTTCCCCAGCCTCTTTTAATCTCCTCTTTCATATCCATTCCCACCTTATTTAAACGCTTTTTAACTCAAAAAATATATCACTGCACAATATGTCTCCATGCAGTGATACTATTTTTACTGGGCCTTGTTCGGCTGCTCTACTGGGACTGGATTTCCACCCGCTCTTTTCGTTTTCAATTCAAAATACGCATCCAAAATCTCTTTACCAATCGCGGAATTAATTCCTGATTTGTCATCATTCACCCATGGTACAACAACTGAAAAAGCTACTTCCGGATCAGCATCATATGGTGCATAACCGGCAAGAGTTAAATTATAACATTTTTTCCGGTTATAGTTTTCATCTCTTCCAATATCACTTTCTCCACCATATACAGTTTCAGCTGTCCCTGTTTTTCCAGCTGGTTTATACGGTAATCCTTTAAACGTTGCAGTACCTGTTCCGTCAGTTTCTTGAAAAACTCTTCTAAATCCTTCTTTTACATGATTAATGTATGAAGTGTCCATATCCACTCGATTTAAAATAACTGGTTCAATAGACCGGACAACTTTTCCAACATCCTCTGGTCTATGTGGTTGCTCTCTCACTTCTTGTACAATTTGTGGTTTCATTCGGTAACCACCATTTGCAATCGTTGAAATATATTGAGCAAGTTGAAGCGGCGTATATGTATCGTACTGTCCAATCGCATAATCAAGTAAAAAACCTGGTATGTTATCAGTTCTACCCATTTGACCAATCGATTCATTCGGCAAGTCAATACCCGTTGGTACACCTAACCCGAACTGTCTAAAATAGTAGCGCATTTTATTAAATGTCTCTTGTTTAATGTCTAACGGATTGTTTGGTACATAATTTATACCAGCCATTTTTAATGCTGTATTAAACATATAAACGTTTGATGATACTTGTAAAGCTCTTAAATCATCAATATCACCAAATTCTTTCCACGATTTCTTCGGCTTCGTACTTCCTTTAAAATACATTGGTGCATCAAAGAAATGCGTATACGGCTTAATTGTGTCCGTTTGATATCCGGCTAATAATGTAGCCCCTTTCACAGTTGAGCCTAACTCATAAGAACTTGTCATCGTTCCTAAAGCAAAATCTTCTATTTGCATCCCACCATCTTTATTTACAATTTTCTTTCCTGCCATTGATAAAATTTGGCCATTTTTCGGGTTCATCATTACTACGAACGCACGATCCATCATCGGCTCTGCAGAATGAAATGCTCGTAAATTCTTTTCAAGACTTTCTTCTACTTTTTTCTGTAACTCCATATCTACTGTTAACATTAAATTATTTCCACTTTTTCCTTCGGTCACTTTTTCCGTCCGAATAATATTTCCTGCTTTATCCGTAATATTTTTAGTCTGTTCTTTCGTTCCATGTAATGCATCTTCGTATTGTTTCTCGATGTAACTCTTACCAATACGGTCATTTCGGTTATAATCACGTACTAAATAATAATCTAATTGTTCTCTTGGCAACCCCTCATTTTCAGTAGAAACGCTACCAAGAATAGAACGAAGTATTTTATCATTTGGGTATTCACGTTCCCAATCCACTGTCGTATCCACTCCTGGCAAACTTGCCAATCTTTCACTTACGACTGCATATTCATTTTGACTTACATCCTTTTTAACAATTTGCGGCGTCATTTTATATCCCGCATTCATCTTACTTTTAATTGCTAGTACTTCTAGATCCTCTTTTGAAAGTTCACTTAATTCTTCTTGTGTAATTCTTTCTCGGCGCAACTCTTCTACTTTTCCATCTAATTCTTTCCCTTCTATCTCTTGCTTCCTAAATGTACTCTCATCTTCTTTCGTTACTTTTGCTGCGGCACGCTTTTCATTTAACTGCATCCAAAAATCTTTTTTATCTGTTTCTGTTAACTTACCTATATCTTCTGGTGACATTTCAATTAGCTGCGCTAAATGTCTTGCGACTTGTAAAACTTCTTTCGAATCTACTCCTTTCATTTTCGTATATGTAACGGTTCGTAGCGGTTTGTTATTTACAATCACTTGACCTTGCCGATCAAACATTTTTCCTCTAGGAACAGGCGTGCTTACCGTTACATCTTCCTTTTTGTTCACTTCATTTCTATACGTTTCGCCATCAATGATTTGTACTTTACCTAATTGAATTATAATAGCTGAAAATAAAAGAAAGACGATAAAAAATAGTACATTTAACCGAAAAGGAATATGAGTCTTTTTCTTTTTCGATTGTTTCTTCTGCTCCTTTTTCTGTCTCATTTCGCTCCCTCGCTTCATTCTATTAACATTTCTACACAGAACCATTATGTATCAAATTTATTTATATGATATATATAGAATTTTATATTAATTATAAAAGAAATAAAAGATTTAATTTTCAGTATTTTAATTTTACATCCTATTTATTACCATTCCCCTTAATACGTCATAACATGAATTTTATTCTGAAAGAAATATCGTAATAATTGGTTTTTTATACCCCTCGTTTTCATTTCTTTGTATACTTAAGAAATAAATCAATAAAAGACATTACTAAGGAGAAAACGAAATGACAGATGCATTTACAATACATACTAATACGTCACATTGTTTAAATTTTATGATTTATATTCAAAATATGTATCTCAACCAAAAAGAGAAAAAAGAAAATTTGAGATTTCCTTACATAGCAAGACAATTAAACTTCTCTACTGACTTTGAAGCGAATTTCAAAGAATTATGGCATACACTTCGCAAACAAATTGCTAACGACAAATATGATTTACAAATTTTCTATGAAGAAAATCATATCTTTTATGAGAAGTTTTTTGACACTCATTTATGTAATGAAGAATCCTTTAAAGAGTTAATATGTAGTTTTAAAGTATGGTGGACTAGCATAGCAGGTCAGCTTTCATTAGAACATTCTGTAAGTGATTATAGTGAACAACTTTATAATGACTTAGTTTTATACCTAAATCAAAACCAAATAGAACCTTTACAACAGCTACATATTAGCTTACTTTATGACGACTGTGTACTCGCTAAAGAAAACATTTCTTCCTATTCTGCTATTTTGCCAACCAAAACATTTTTTATGGGTTATAAAGATGTGATTACTACATTATCGAAATGTTTTCATGTTGTTTAATACAGCGATTACTCAAATAAAAAACTGAGGTGGATACCTCAGTTTTTTCGATAACTTATTTAATCGAAGACAATCCTTCAACAAACTCACCAATCTTATTTTGAAAAACAAAATCAAAGTTATATTCTTGCCCAGTTAACTCTTCATTTACTAAGATCGTTGTTGCCCCTATTTCCCTCTTTGCAATTTCTGGGAATGAAGCGACAGGTTGTACTTTTAATGACGTTCCCATAACGATAAGTACATCTGTTTCATATAAACGTATTATTGCATTTTGATATTGCGGTAATGTATCTCCGTATAAAACGACGTCTGGATTTAAGATAAAATTACACTTCTCGCAACGAGGCACTTCATGATCAATCATATACTGTAAATCATATCCCGCTTTACACTTCGGACAATGTGCTGTTTGAAGTGTTCCATGTAAATCAATGACATGTTTACTACCGCCTAATTGATGTAAACCGTCAATATTTTGCGTTAAAATCGTAATATCTTTCCCTTGTTCTTCGAATTCAGCTAAAAAGCGATGGCCACGATTTGGTTTATATTGATGAAACGTATTAATTTGAAAGATTTCTTTATAATGCTTCCAAAATTCTTTCGGGCTTCTATTATAATATCCTCTTGATAAATACATCTCGACATTCGCATCAGCATACAATCCATTTGCTGAACGGAAATCTGGGATACCACTTTCCGTACTTGCTCCTGCACCTGTTAACACTGTAATTTTCTTCGCTTGCTCTAAAATTGAACGTACTTCTTCAAATTGCTGCACAACAATCACCTCTATGTATTTTCCTATTCTTATTATACCAGTTGTTTACAGGAGGTGTTGTACAATTCATTCTACTTAATGCGTCGTACCTCCAACTTCCACAATATCCACCTCAACTATCGTCGTTACCTCAATCGCCAATTCTATCCCTTTACCAATAGTAGAAAGTGACATACTCGGTTGGCCTGGATAGTTACTCGCTTGTTCTGGTAAAAACGGAATATGAATAAATCCACCTTTTATTTTCTTACCCTGTTTCTCTAGTCCATGCATGAGACCATAGAATAAATGATTACAAACGAATGTACCTGCTGTTTGTGAAACGGAAGCTGGTATGCCTTCTTCTTGAAGTCTTTTTACAATTGCTTTCATCGGAAGCGTAGACCAATAGGCAGCAGGTCCTTCTTCTACAACCGGTACATCTACCGGCTGATTCCCTTCATTGTCAGCAATTCTTGCATCATCAATATTAATTGCGATACGCTCTATCGTAATATCTGGTCTGCCCCCAGCTTGTCCGATACATATAATCATTTCTGGGTTTAGTTCTTCTATATACTCTTTTAATACTTGTATTGATTTATGAAATACAGTTGGTACTTGTTTACTAATAACCTTGTATTCTCCGATTGTTTTTTCGTGCAAACTTTTTGCGACTTCCCAAGCTGGATTGATGCTTTCTCCGCCGAACGGATCAAATCCTGTTAGTAATACTGTTTTCATAGTTTTACCCTCCTAATTAGAAACGATATACAAGTCCGTACATAATAAACATATTGATAATAAAGATTGAAAGAGCAATTGGTACTTGCGCTTTAATAACTGCATTTTTATCTTTTAGCTCTAAAAGCATCGCCGGAACGATATTAAAGTTTGCTGCCATTGGTGTAAGCAGCGTTCCGCAATATCCAGCAAACATCCCGAGTGCTGCCATAATTGCTGGGTTTCCTCCGTGCATTTGTACAATTAAAGGTAAGCCAATTCCGCCAGTAATAACGGCAAATGCTGCGAATGCATTTCCCATTACGACTGTAAAGAGCATCATTCCTAAACAATACGCCATAACAGCAACGAACGGATACTCTGTCGGTAATACTTGGCCGACTAAATCAGAAACGACTTGCCCAACGCCAGATTTCGCGAAAATACCGCCAAGTGCTGCTAACATTTGTGGTAAAATCACAGCCCAGCCGACAGCTTGTAGTAGTCTGCTTCCTTCTTGCACAGGCGTTGTTATTTTCGATTTTGTGATACGCATTGCCGCAACAAATGCAAGTAATGCCCCAAGCGCTAATGCGACTAGCGTTACTTTATCTGGATCAACAAGCGAAACATTCCCCCATTTGATTTTTCCTAACGTTAACGTACCGATGATTGTAAAAATTGGTATTAATAGTGCAGGCATAAAAATTTTATTCTTTAATTTCTCAGCATGTTTTACACGTTCTTGTACTGGAACTTCTTTCTCTTCTGATTTTGTTACTTTATTTAGTGAAGCTAACATGACCATAGCAAGTACGATACAGCCAACATAAAACGAAGGGATTACATTTCCGAATAAAAACGTAACTGCAAATAACGCCCAAAATAAGCTAGAACCAAATCGATTTGGATGTTCACGATCGAATGCGATACGAACAGCGATAAAGGCAACGATTATACCTAATACGTAATAAATTGTATCCATTGTAATGATGTTCATTTTATATTGCCTCCTTCTCTTCTTTTTCTTTTGATGTCATCGTTTTCGCTATATATTTATCAAATCTTCTAAACCTGATCCAGCTTACAATAAGTGCTGATATTGCGGTTGGAATACCCCAAAGCGCCATATCCCACACACCGACATGCATACCTACTGAATCGAAGAATCCTTTCATTAATAAAATCGCACCAGTCGCGATAAATATATCTTCTCCGAAAAACCAAGCTGTATTTTCCGCAGCTGCTGCGTTTGCTTTAATCTTCTCTCTTAATTTTTCAGGCAGTTTACCGTATTTACCTTGTGCTGCTCCTTCTGCCATCGGTGCAACGAGCGGTCTTACTGTTTGTGCATGACCACCAATATTCAATCCAAGTGCTGCTGATGATTCTCTTATCGTAAAATACGACATTAAGACTCTTCCAGTTGTTGCGCCTTTTGATTTCGTTATAAGTGCTTCTGCTCTTTCTTTTAAACCGTAACGCTCTAAAATTCCGATTACCGGTAAAGTTAGTATAATCGGCATAGACATATATCTATTTTCTATGAAAAATTTACCGAACATACTGATCACATCATAAAAACTTAATCCTGAAACCATACCAGTAACAATACCTGCAACCATAACGACTAACAGTGTATTTAATCTAAATAAAAAGCCAACTGCAACAAGTAGTATCCCGATTAATTTAATCATTCCAGCACTTCCCCCTATTTTTTATTTTGGTGCACAAATAGAAACACCATTAAGTTCGAATGTTCCGTATATTTTCTTCGCAAATTGCACTGCTTTCTCTCCATCACCATGTAAACAAATTGTTTTCGCCTGAACTACTACTTTCTCTCCGTTCACCGCTTTTACATAGCCTTCTTTCACCATTTCAAGCACTTGCTTTATCGCTTCTTCTTCATTTTTTATGAGTGCATTTTCTTCCGTACGACTTGTTAACGTCCCATCTTGCTGATACGTACGATCAGCAAAAGCTTCTTGTACGAGAGTTATATTGTATTTTTCCGCGGCCTGTATAAACGCCTCGCTATTCGCTAATCCGTAAAGTAATAGATTGGGGTTCATATGATAAATTGCCTTTGCGATCGCATCTGCAATTTCCGAATCAGTCGCCGCCATATTATATAGAGCACCGTGCGGTTTTACATGCTGCATTTTCCCGCCAGCTGCTTTCATAAAAGCGTCTAATGCACCAATTTGATATAAAACATAATCGTATACTTCATTTGCTGAAACGTTCATGTTCCTTCTCCCAAATCCAATTAAATCAGGAAAACCAGGATGTGCCCCTATTGCTACATTATGCTGCAGTGCTTTCTCAACCGTTTTTCTCATTACAGTTGGATCACCCGCATGAAAACCACAAGCAATATTTATAGAGGAAACGAACGGAAGAATTTCATCATCATTCCCCATTTTATAAGCTCCAAAACTTTCTCCTAAATCACAGTTTAAATCGATTGTAGTCACAATGTTTCCTCCTAATTTCAGCTTCGTAAAGCGATGAATTTCTTTAATAGATTCATATTTATTTCTTTTTCTATGTACAATTGTTCCGCTTCTTCAAGCTTAATTTTCTCAAAAGAAACATAGTCCCCCGGTTTTAGCTGGGCAAGAAGAGGTAAATCTACTGAAATGATATTTCCCATTCTCGGATAGCCACCTGTCGTTTGCCTATCTGCCATTAATATAATAGGCTGTCCACCGTTTGGAACTTGAATGGTCCCAAATGTAACCGGACTCGATAAAATCTCTTTTTCTTCCATCCTATTTAAAACTTCTCCCTCAACTCTATAGCCCATACGGTCAGCGTAATTAGATACTTTATACTCTTTCGTAAAAAATGCCTGTATACTTTCTTCTGTAAATTGATCATATTCAAAATCAGTGATGACACGAAGCTTAGGATGTTTCTTATACTTTGGTCGTACGCTGCTGCTAATTGCCCATTTCGTTTTCATTCGCTCATCCTTTTGTAAGTCTTGAATGAAACGATTCGCCATTTCTGAGTGCGTACCAAGTTGAAAATAATCCCCTTTTTTCAGCATTCTTCCTTCAATACCACCAATCGCAGCACGTATGTAAGTACTTTTGCTTCCCATTGTACGATCAATATGTATACCACCTGCAAAAGTCACATACGTTCTGCAACCGCTTTTCACTTTTCCAAAGCAAAGCATGCTACCTTCTTCCGCTAAAATAGGACACCATAATGGAATACGCTCCCCATTTAGTAGCGGTTCCATATCCGCACCACCAATCGCAAGTAACGTCGTTTTCTTTATTAACATTTTCGGTCCCATAATCGTCATTTCGAGTCCCGCTTCATTCTCTTCATTACCAACTAACATATTGATCATCCGAAGTGCACTTTGATCCATAGCCCCGCCAACAGGTACGCCGTATTGTTGATAATGAGATCGCCCTAAATCTTGGACTGTTGTAAACATTCCTGCATGCAAAACCTCTACATCCATTCCTTAGCCCCCTCAAGTGATACGTACTCTTCTTTCGTTATTGGAATAAATCGTAAATACATACCGCTTTGAATATAAGTTGGTGTTTCTTCTTCCGGATTAAATAAGGAGATTGGTGTTCGGCCAATAATATTCCATCCACCTGGTGTTTCAAGCGGATAAATACCTGTTTGATTACCGCCAATACCTACTGAACCAGGAGAGATTTGCAGCCGTGGTGTTTCTTTTCTAGGTGTTTCTAGTTCTTTTGATAGTCCTCCTAGATACGGGAACCCTGGTGTAAAACCTAGCATATACACAAAATATGTTGTTTCACTATGTATTCGAATCACATCTTCTACTTGCAAACCGTGATAATGTGCAACCTCTTCTAAATCAGGTCCATATTCTTCCCCGTAACAAACTGGTATAGAAATCTGTTTCACATCTCGGTTCAATTCTTCTTTATACGAATCACACAGCTCTTTTATATATTGGCAAACGTAATTATATAACCCTTCACTTCTCTCATTTCGCTTCCATACTTCGTATACATTGTAGTAGACCGCTAAGGAAGTAAACGACGGAACGCATTCAATCATTCCTGTAAACGGATGTTGCTGTAGTGCTTGAAATAGTCGTTGCACTTTTTCGTATACATCCATCCCCATTTCTTCACCAAATGTAACAATAATTGCTTGATCCCCTAATGCAGAAAATTTCATCCTACTCCCTCTTTCTATGCCAAAAAGCCGAGTTCTTTCGAAATGCGATGTGCTGTTTCTTTCACCTTCGCGATAAAATATGAAATATTACTTTCGCTATACTCAATTGCTAATCCCGAAATACTAATACCTGCTACAACCGTTCCATCGCTTGCAAAAATAGGCGCTGCTATAGCCGCAGTATGATTTTCTAACTCAGAGTAGCTAATGGTATGTCCTTCCTTTTTCGCCATTTGTAACACTTCTAGCAATTGCTTCTTATCCACGATTGTTCCATCTGCAAACTGCTTTAAATCCGTTTCCTCTATGTATTTTCGTTTCTCTTCCTCAGAGAAATACGATAGTAAAATTCTTGGACAAGCACCGGCATAAAGTGGAGCTCGTCTTCCAACCGCCGTATACACACGTACCGGCTGAACTCCTTCCATCTTTTCCACATAAATCGCGTCATTACCATCTTGAATAATTAAATTAACTGCCTGCCCTAAACTATCCCTAAGCTCTTTCATATATGGAATCGCAATATTTCTTACTGATAACCTTTGTGAAACAAGTTGACCAAATCGTAAAAAAACGACTCCTAGACGATATCTTCCCTTCTCGTTTTTTTGTAAAAACTCCATTTCTTCTAACGAGCCGATTAAACGATAAACAGATGTTTTCGGCATACTCGTAAGCTGAACCATCTCTGTTAAACTTAGTTCTTCATGCTCATAAAACAATTCCAAAATATCCATTGTCTTAACTGCCGTTTTATTTATACTCATTCTATCTCCCTCTTGTTCCGAATTTCGGAACTTGAATTCCATTTTTCGAAACAAACATATAATTTAAAATTATAAAATATTCTTTCAATTCTATCAATATTTTTTTCAATTACTTAATCTTTATGTTTTGTCAGTAATTTAAAATAAGCGTAAATAATTATATACATTTGTAAATTTTCACATTAAACTATTACATTTCAATATTTTTCAATTATCATATACATAATACGAAATATAAGGAGTGTTTCTTTTGAAAAAGTTGCTAGTGATTCCTGCTATTATGCTATCTTTTTGTATAGGTTATAATGTGACATTTGCTACAAACGAAGATACTAAGCTAGACTCTCAAATTGAACAACGTGCCATAACTAACGAAGACGTTGCATTTTTCGGATCAACCACTTATAATTTCAACTATTTTAATGGAGATAACTTAAGCGTTCTTGTACAAAATACTGGTGATTCTCCTTTTAGTTATACTTTATATAACGCTAAAGGTGCTTGGATGATTGACGGAACTTTAAAACCAGGGGAACAAGCGATAAGTGAATTTAGTATAAATTGGAGTGATTGGCTTCCTGACGGTGAATATAAAATTATTTTTAGAAATAGAGACGGTTCACTTTCCAAAGTACATGTTGCTACAAAACTATTTGAATAAAAGTTACAATAAAAAAGTACGGAAGTTTAGATTTGAAATAAAATTTGATCACCTTTCATTAATAACACTGATATAAAAGAAAATATAAAGAGCATGTATTGTTCAATACATGCTCTTCTCATAGTTATTCAAAGTATTCTTTTTTTAACATGATTGATTGTTCCTTCGTAGAACTAACAAGTCTATTAGTTACATATTACTTATTTTTCAAAATCGTTCTTTTAGCTTTTTTAATCATTCTACTAGTTGATTTTATGTCAGTATCCTTTTCCCATTCTTCACACAGGTTCATTACCCAATCCGGTTTCGTTTTACTTGCATCATTTAACCAGTTTCCAACCGAATCTTGTACATATTTTGATGGATCTGATTTAAGTAAATTAAGAATGGGAAGTGCTTTTTCTGGTTCTTGTTTTAATATTTCAATATGTTTACTCCATACACCTCGAGGACGAATAGATTCTACAGAGAACCTGCGAATATTCTCATCTTCACTTTTTGCCCATTCTACTAACAATTCCACACTTTCTTCTATATTTTGTGAAAGATCTTCTCTAATTGACATCCAAGCAATTTCTCGAACACCAAAATGATGATCCGCCGCAAAAGGTCGAATATACGTTAATGTATCTTTTAATGTGTTATTTGATTTTTTATTCATAAACGCTGCCCAACATCGTACACTATCTGAAATATGCTTAGATAATTTTAACAGTACGTCTTCCTTGTTTCCTTCATTCTCTTTGATTATAATTTCATCTAGTAAAGTGCCTGTTATTCGTATGACTTTCATTCCTGTTTCAACGTTCTGTTTTTCCAATTCACCTACTATATATTCCAAACTATTCTTGAGTCCTATTGAAGGTAAGACATTTTTAAGTAGTTCAATATGATTTATAGCTAGCCATTCTGTTAGATTAACACTTTCTATTTTCCCTTGCTGTAGTAACTGTAAGACCTCTTTAGGAATTTCGTTTACTTTCCTGGCTCCTTTCCTGTTTAAGATAACTTTTGATTCTTTCGTTGTCATCTTAATTCCCTCCTTTCAATATTATCTTCAAATAAACAGAGGCCATTTTGAAAAATAATAATCAAAATGACCTCTGTCTTTCTTAACTGAACATTCAGTTTCACAAAAAATGTGATTTAAATCCGCCGGAAGAATATTTCTCCCATACTTGCTTTATAACGCTCTTACTTGTTTCAACGGCCAGAAAACAGCTTGTCCTTTTCCGACAATTTCATCTTCTGAAATAAATCCAAACATACGACCGTCTTTAGAAACTTCACGATTATCCCCTAAAACAAACACTTGGCCTTCTGGCACTTTCGTTTTTCCTGTGATTTGTTCTAACGTAAAGTCTGGAGTTAATACACGGCCTGCTGCTTTTTCTTTAAACTCTTTTAAATATGGTTCTTCCATTGCTTTTCCGTTTACATATAAAACATCATTTTTATACTCAACTGTATCACCTGGTAAACCAATTACTCGTTTTACTAAATCGTATCCTTCTTTTCCGTGGAAGACGATAATATCAAAGCGATCTAATCCACTTATACTATAACCAATCTTATTCACAAGAACTCGTTCGTTATTTTCTAAAGTGGGCATCATTGATTCGCCTTGTACTAATGACGGTGTAAATAAAACACCACGAATAATTGCGATTAATACAAGGGTAAATCCTATCGTTTTAGCCCATGAGAATAATTCTTTCTTCGTATTTTCCTTCATCGTTTCTCCTCTTTCTTACGTGTTTATTTTATCCCGTATTAACGGGCAGTAAGACCCCACCTCAAAATTCAGCGAAAACAAAGAAGCTGAATTTTGAGGTGGGGATCAACTGCCCGTAAAAGCCCGATTGGTTCAACTAATAATCAATGGGGGATGCCCCCACTGATTAAAGTTTCACTTTATCATTCGAACTAATTCTTGTACTATATTAAGATCAATTTCAGCAAAACATGATTTCCCTTCTCTTACTGCTGTACCGACATGAGCTTGCGTGATTCCAGTTTCATCTAGCAATTGCTTTATATTTTCTTTCGTCACGCCAGCTCCAGCAACAAGTTGAATTTGACCATCGCTTACCTTTTGCATCTCTGTAAGCACCGGAATATTATCAACTATATCTCCTTGTCCACCTGAAGTTAAAACGTGAGTCACTTTATGAAATTTCTTTAAAGTTTTCATCGCTTCCACTGGATTTTCTATATCATCTATCGCACGGTGATACGTTACATTTATTCCATCTACAACAGACAATAAATCTGCTAGTTTCTCTTCATCCACTTCATTTTGTTCGTTTAGTACACCTAATACAACACCAGCTGCTCCTAATTCCTGCGCAACTATAATATCTTCTTTCATCATTTCAATTTCTTCTTCCGTATATGTAAAAGACTTCGCATGCGGACGAATCATAACGTGAATTGGAATATGTACTGCTTCTACCGCTTTTTTTATAAATGCATAACTCGGCGTTAAACCGCCTTCTGTATAAGATGAAATTAATTCAATTCGCTTCCCGCCAGCTCGTTCAATTCGTTTCACATCTTCTAAACATGTTGCAATAACCTCTAGCATGAGATAACCTCTTTTCGTGCTTTTTTCTTATTATACAGTAGGTGAAATAAGAAGCATAGCATTCTCCAATAAAACGATAAAAAGAAGAATGAAAAGAAAGATTTTTTCAATTATATTTAGTTATTTTTCTTAGTTACTTCATTATAATAGTGGCTAAATGCGTCTACTAATGCATCAACGGAAGCATATAATTCTTCTGGTGTATTATCTACGCCTCCCATTTCAATAAGTAATGCATTTGGAGAAAGATCTTGATTGTATACTCCATTCCCGCTTTTACGATCTTTAATAAAAATCCCCCGGCTTAAACCGTAATACTTCTCATCTAAATATGAATTTATTGCCGTTACTATTTTTTTATTTTTTTCATAGTTAGGATTCTCTCGTCCTAAAATAAAATAAAGCCGAGCATAATTCTTTCCATTAATATTTTTTGTTGTGATATTTTTTCGTGCATCATCTCTATGAAGATCCATTGGAAACATAATATTTTTATCTTGTGCTAATTTATCTTGTAATACTTGACGGGATCCTTTGTAAGATTGGGCCCAATTCAAATTTTTATTTCGCAGAAAATCCCTCATATTTGTCGTATCATGTGAGACACCTATTCCTTTTTCTTCTAACTTTTGTTTTAAATAATTTCCAACAAACGTAATATTCACTTCATTATTTGTACTGGAAGCATCATCGGGTATAGTAGCACCTGGAATAAGAGGAATAAACGATTCCCAACTATGTGTATGATAAATAAAAACTTTATTTTCACCGTTATTTTGTGTATTTGAATTGTTTTCTTTCTCACTCTTTGGGTGTTCAATAGCAGAACCTTTATCTTTAATATTCTCTAAAGGAATGCTGGATTCTTCAGGAATGTTCGTATAATCTGTTCCTTCCCCAGCAATTAATATTTCCGAATAAAATTGATTCATATTTGGAAGTTCTCGAGTTAATAAACTTCGGAGATCATTGACATTAATATTTGTAGAAAGTGAAAGTAAAAAAGATTCCAAAGACGCTCTTCCTTTTTCTTTATGAAATTCTTCTGCAAAATATCGATTCTCACTTCCTATCATATACATAAGGCCTTTAGTAGAATTACTTCCTAATAATTGATTAACATAATACGATTTGAATACGTTTGAATTACTAGAAATGAAGAATGAAGTGAGGATACATATAATCGTGAATAAAATACATATCACTACATACTTTATATTAAATACTTTCAGTTTCACTTTATTCATTTTATATCTCCCTTCATTTACTATATTCTTACGCTTAATTTTTAAGTAATATGATTAATAATTTAATAGAATTCCCGTTCTAGTAATTTTTATAAAAAAAGAAGATCCTACAATAGGATCTTCTTTCTCTTAGCTAGTATGTTTTTTAATCTACGACCGAAACGCCGCATCCGCTAATATAGACAGTGTTGCATCATCCATCGGCGGATTGTGCAATCCTGCTCTGACGTTTAAATAGTAGCGATGAAGTGGATTTTTTTCTGATAAACTTTTTGCTCCTACGATGCGCATTGCTTTATCTACAATAGATATTGCCGCATTCGTTACGGCATATTTTACTGCTGCTAGTTCAGCTTGTAATGATAGTTTATCCTCTGCCTCATCGTACTTTTTCGCAATTTGATATAAAAAGACGCGAGCTTGCATAAGCTCAAGTTCTAATTCTCCAACTAATCTTCTAACATTCGGCAATAAACTAATAGAATGATTTAAACTATTTGGTTTGTATGATCCCGCAAATTGAACTGCATAATTTCTTGCTGCTTGTGCAATTCCTAAATAACATGCTGGTATATGTAGCAACCAGCCAATACCGATACGATAAACTTAACTAAATCTATAC
>NZ_JBTIWT010000031.1:0-48424 GCF_054353775.1 Bacillus sp. 5w2
CAGTTTTCAAAGAACTACTTCGTCGCTCAGAAGCGACTTTATTAATATAACATTTCGTTATATTTTCGTCAACAACTTTTTTCAATAAGTTGTTTTTCGTTTGTTTTGCTTGTTACCTTTCGTGGCAACGAATATAAATATACCAGTTTGATTATTAAAATGCAATAGTTTTTCTAATAAAATTTTTAACTTAGTAAAAAAGCATAAAAACAGCACATTTCTTCTATATAAGTATAATTTCTCGCACCATCACGATCTACTATCCTCACGCAGCTCATACTCAAATACAAAAGCTTTGGAGAAATCTCCAAAGCTTAGTCTTGTTTATGACGCATAGCAGGGAATAATAATACATCACGAATAGATGGTGCATTCGTTAATAACATAACAAGACGATCAATACCAATTCCTAGTCCACCTGTAGGAGGCATACCGTACTCAAGAGCTTCAATATAATCATCATCCATCATGTGAGCTTCATCATTACCTTGTTCACGCTCTTTTAATTGCGCTTCAAAACGTTCTTTTTGATCGATTGGATCATTTAACTCAGTGAATGCATTTGCATGTTCACGTGCTACGATAAATAATTCGAAACGATCTGTGAATCGTGGATCTTCGTCATTCTTTTTCGCAAGTGGCGAAATTTCTACCGGATGACCGTAAATAAATGTTGGTTGGATTAATTTATCTTCTACTTTTTGTTCGAAGAATTCATTTATAATATGACCAACTTCCATTGTATCCTTAATAGCCACATTATGTTCTTTTGCAAGTTCACGCGCTTCTTCTACACTCATTGGATTCCAGAAATCTGCTCCAGAATGTTCCTTAATTGCATCTACCATATGAAGACGTGTCCATTCTGGTTCTAGATTAATTTCATAATCACCATATTGGATTGTTGTTGTACCTAGTACTTGCTTCGCAATATGAGCAACCATATTTTCTGTTAGTTTCATAATATCTTTATAATCAGCATACGCCTCATATAATTCAATCATCGTAAACTCAGGATTATGACGAGTTGATACACCCTCATTACGGAATACACGACCAATTTCATAAACTTTTTCTAATCCACCCACGATAAGGCGTTTTAAATGAAGTTCAATTGCGATACGCATATATAATTCCATATCTAACGCATTATGGTGCGTAATGAAAGGACGTGCCGAAGCTCCACCTGCAATTGCATGCATCATAGGTGTTTCCACTTCAAGATAACCGTTGTCATCTAAGTACCTTCTCATTTCACGAATGATCTTACTGCGAGTAACGAATGTTTCACGGCTTTCCATACTTGTAATTAAGTCTAAGTAACGTTGACGGTAGCGTTGTTCAACATCTTTTAATCCATGATATTTATCCGGTAATGGACGAAGAGATTTCGTTAATAGTGTAAAGCCCGTTGCTTTCACTGAAAGTTCTCCAACGTTCGTTTTGAATACCTTACCTTCAATACCTACTAAGTCACCTAAATCTGCTGTTTTAAATAACTCGTACTCTTCATCTCCAACAGCATCTTTACGAACATAAATTTGAACTTGTCCATGTAAATCTTGAATATGTGCAAATCCAGCTTTTCCTTTACCGCGTTTTGTCATAATACGTCCAGCGATAGAAACAGAGATTTCCTTCTCTTCTAATTCTTCTTTAGAGAACTCTCCATATAAGCTTAATAAGTCATTTGTTGCATTTGTACGTTCAAATCGTTTACCGAACGGATCGATTCCTTGCTCACGTAAGTTATGTAGCTTTTCACGACGAACAAGCAATTGGTCGTTTAATTCTTCGTGGTTCATGTTATCCATGGTATTGATATCACTCCAGCTCTATTAATTTTTACAATATATACAGTATAGCATTTTCTACTCAACTAGAAAAACTGCCAGCAACTAACTGGCAGTTCCTCTTTCTTTCACGTAATTATAGGAAGTGTATAGAAGAATGTCAATCTTCCCTATCTATTATTAACCAACGTGAATTGTTTGTTGTTTTGCTTCTACTTCTTCTACAAATGCACCTAATACATTCGCAAGGTCTTCACGCGTATTACAAGCATTGATACCATTACGTACAGTTGCATTACCACGAACACCCTTTAAATACCAAGCTGCATGCTTTCTCATCTCTCTTACAGCGACATTTTCGTTCTTTAAATCAATAAGACGATCAAGATGCAACATACATACGTCAATTTTCTCACGCACTGTCGGTTCCGGCATTAATTCACCTGTCTCTAAATACTTTACCGTACGATAAATCATCCACGGGTCTCCAAGGGCAGCGCGACCAATCATAACACCATCTACACCAATTTCATCAAGCATACGCTTTGCGTCTTGTGGCGTTTCGACATCACCATTTCCGATAACCGGGATATTTACAGCTTGCTTTACTTGTTTAATAATATCCCAATCCGCTTTTCCTTCATACATTTGTACTCGTGTACGACCATGAACCGCTACCGCTTGTCCACCAGCACGCTCAACAGCTTTTGCATTCTCGATTGCGAAAATATGATCCGCATCCCAACCAATACGCATTTTAACTGTAACTGGTTTTTCTACAGCGTCTACAACTGCCGCTACCATCTCATATATTTTATTTGGGTCTAAAAGCCACTTTGCTCCCGCATCACACTTAATGATTTTTGGTACTGGGCAACCCATATTAATATCAATGATGTCTGCTGTCGTATATTTATCTACGTATTTCGCAGCATCTACAAGAGTTTCTTTCTCTCCGCCAAAAATTTGTAAACTTAATGGCTTTTCTCTCTCATCGATATATAACATATCTAATGTTCTTTTATTGTTCAGTAGTATCGCCTTATCACTTACCATTTCAGCACAAACTAGACCTGCACCGAATTCTTTTACTGTCAAACGGAATGCAGAGTTACACACTCCCGCCATCGGTGCTAATACAACCGGATTTTTCATCTCAATATTTGCGATTTTTAACACTCGATTTACTCCTTCCTTCATAGTCACTTCGGCATTAACTCATCTATCGAGACCTTTAACGCTTTAGCAACTTCCACTACAAAATCTTGGGAAGGCGATCGATTCCCTCTCTCAACTTCACCTAAAACAGATACAGATACCCCTAATTCTTTTGCAAAACCTTCTTGCGTATAACCTTTTAGCTTTCGAAAAGCACGAATGCGTCTTCCCCATTTTTCTGCTTCCATACCGTTACTCCCTCTCGCCTTTTCATTTCTTCTACTTGTGAACGTGAAATGTTTTGTTTTATATCTTGATTAATCTCTAACAACGGAACGATAACAAAAGCTCTTTCGAACATCCGCGGATGCGGAACAATAAGATTCTCTGCTTCAATATTTTCTTGATTATATAGTAAAATGTCAAGGTCGATAGTCCTCGGACCCCATCTAATTTCCCTTTTTCTTCCTAAATTATTCTCTACTCTTTGTGTAACTTTCAATAACTCTTGCGGTGATAAATTGGTAGAAATTTTTATAACTAAATTTAAAAAGCAGCTTTGGTCAGTATAGCCAACTGGTTCTGTTTCATATACAGATGAAATATCGTTAACTTGGATATACGGGTTTTTGTTCAAAAACTGAATCGCTTCAGTTAAATACGTATAACGTTCTCCAATATTGGAACCTAATGCAATGTAAGCTATATTATTCATGGACGTTCTCTCGTAATTTCCACTGCTACAGCACGATAGTGCCCCGGTATCGGTGGATCCGGTTTAATCACCTTAATTGTACATCGTGAAATACTCTCATATTGTTTCAATATATCTGTGGCAATATTTTCAGCGATACTCTCTACAAGCTTATACGTTCTATCCTCAACAACTTTTCTACATAGTTCGAAAAGCTCTCCATAATTGACCGAATGCTCTAAGTCATCACTTTCTCCTGCCTGTTTCAAATCCAATTCTACCGTTAAATCGACTTTAAATCTTTGACCTAATTTATTTTCCTCTGGGAATACACCATGATAACCGTAAAACTCCATATCATGGATATAAATTTTATCCAATTACTTTGCCCCCTTACCAATCATCGCATCCATCATTTTAGCCATACGCGCCATTTCCTTCACATCATGAACACGGACAAATTCACAGCCCTTTTCAATACCAAGACAAACGGTAGCTCCAGTTCCCTCAAGACGTTCCTCCACCGGCAAATCTAGCACATGTCCAATAAAGGACTTTCTTGAAGTACCTAAAAGAACTGGATAACCTAGTACATTTAACTGCTCTAAATTACGCATCGCTTCTAAATTTTGTTCAGGTGTTTTAGCAAAACCGATGCCTGGATCTAAAATGATATTCTCATCTCGCACGCCAGCCTCTTTAGCAATTTTAATACTGTCATATAAATCAGCAATCATATCAGCCATTAAATTACGATAATTCATGTTATCGCGATTATGCATTAAGATAATAGGTACATCGTAATGAGCTGCAACTTCAGCGATCTTTGGTTCCGCCTTCGCTCCCCAAACGTCATTAATAATATGAGCACCAGCTTCAATTGCTTGTTTTGCAACTTCAGCTTTATACGTGTCGATGGAAATAGGCAATTTTACTTCTTTTGAAACCGCCTGAATCATCGGAACAACTCGCTTTATTTCTTCTTCTACTGATACTTTAGCGAAACCCGGGCGAGTAGATTCACCGCCGATATCAATAATATGAGCACCTTCATCTCGCATTTCTTTCGCATGGCGCACCGCAGCCTCTACCTCGTTGTAACTCCCACCATCAGAAAACGAATCTGGTGTTACATTTAAAATCCCCATAATTAACGTTTTTTCATTTAAGTTCAATGTATATTCGCCGCAGCGCAAATCATAATCCCACTTCAAACTACACATCTCCTATTCGTAATTCATTTCTGCTCCACAATTTCTCTCTCTGCATTTCATAAAGACTCATAAATCTTTTTGTAACCATACCTACTTTACCCGGGAAATCTCGTCCCTCTATATGATAAAGCGGAACAATTTCTTGAATCGAGTTTGTTACGAAGACTTCATCAGCTGAAAGTAATTCATCTTTTGTAAAGAAACCTTCCTTTACTTCTATACCCAGCTCTTCAGCAACCTTTATAATAAACGCACGAGTGATACCATTTAAAATCCCTGTTTTCAGCGAAGCTGTATACAAAATATCATCTTTCACAAAAAAGAGATTCGAAACAATACCCTCTGCAACATAACCTGTTTCAGTAAGGAAAATACCTTCCTTATTCACAACATTTCCAATTTCACGCTTTCCTAAAATGTTATTTAAATAATGATGAGACTTCAAACGAGATGCACCCTCTGGTGTGTTTCGCACTTGCTTTAAAACAACCCCTTCTTTTTCCACTACATCTCCCGGGGCTGCTAAAGGTTTTATAAAAACAATAACAGATGGCTCTTCATACATTTCCGTTTGTAATCCAATTTCATCTATACCCGCTGATACATTAAAACGTACATATGCATGCTCTAATTCATTCTTAACGAGTAGATCCTTCAAAATAAGCAGTACTTCATCTTTCGTCATTGTCCATTTAATTTGCAATGTATCCAGCGCATCTGTTAAACGGTCATAATGATCATCCAATAAGAAAGGATGACCATTATAAATACGAAACGTCTCAAAAACTCCAAGACCATATAAATAACCATGATCATAAGGAGAAATTCTCGCTTCACTTGCTTCTACATACTCACCATTTAAGTAAATTAACATGATGTCACACTTGGACTGTATTTACGAATGAAATTCTGCAACAACTCTTTTCCGTGGGAAGTCATAATTGATTCCGGATGGAACTGTACACCTTCAATCGGTAATGTTGTATGACGGAGCGCCATAATTTCCCCTTCTTCTGTCCAAGATGTTACCTCTAAGCAATCAGGTAACGTCTCTTTCTTAACGATAAGGGAATGATAACGTGTCGCAGTAAACGGATTAGGGATATCCGAAAAAATCGTCTTTCCGTCATGATGCATAAGCGACGTTTTCCCATGCATTAAGCGCTCCGCACGTATAACCTCTCCGCCAAACACTTGTGCAATGGATTGATGTCCAAGACAAACCCCAAAAATCGGAATCTTTCCAGCAAAGTATTGAATAACCTCCATACTAATACCCGCTTCATTAGGACTACACGGACCTGGCGAAATCATTAAGAAGTCTGGTTTCATATTCTCAATATCTGAAATAGTCACTTCATCGTTACGTTTAACAACAAGCTCTTGTCCAAGTTCTCCAAGAAACTGCACTAAATTAAATGTAAAAGAATCATAATTATCAATCATTAATATCATTTCTCTCACCTAACCGTTTCTTCGCTACGTTCTTTTGCACGCCATAAAGCAATCGCCTTTTTTAACGACTCATTATATTCATTTTCCGGATTTGAATCAATTACAATTCCCGCTCCTGCTTGTACATGTGCTTTTCCATCTTTAGCAAGCAGTGTTCTAATTACAATATTCAATTCTGTATCTCCAGAATAACCGATCCACCCGATTGAACCTGTATAAATCCCTCGGCGAACAGGTTCTAATTCTTCAATAATTTCCATCGTACGTATTTTCGGGGCACCAGTAATTGTTCCCCCAGGAAATACAGCCTTCACTAAATCAAAAGCATCTTTATCTTCTTCCACCTCACCACGCACATTAGAAACAATATGCATAACATGTGAGTATTTCTCAATTACCATAAATTCATCTACTTCTACAGTGCCATATTTACAAACACGCCCTAAATCATTTCGTTCTAAATCCACAAGCATAACGTGCTCTGCTCTTTCTTTTTCGTTCTCAATTAATTCTTTTGCTAATTCTTCATCCTCTTGCTCATTCGCCCCTCTAGATCTCGTTCCAGCAATCGGTCTTGTACTTACTTCGGTTCCCTCTTTCTTAATTAGCAACTCTGGCGATCCACTAACAATTTGAAAATCCCCGAGCTCCAAGTAACCCATATATGGAGATGGATTAATTTCACGAAGACTTGTATAAATTTCGAGTGGGTGTGTTTGTAACGTTCTTTCTTGCCTTGTCGACAAGTTTACTTGAAACACATCACCAGCTCCAATATATTCTTGAATACATTCAACCGCCTTCATAAAGCTTTCTTCTGTAAAAGCAACTGTTTCACTTTTCTCTTCAGGGCACGCAAAAGGTATATTCACTTCTGGCGCTTCTGTCGCCCAAAGAATCTTCCATTCATTTAATCGCTCTTTTGCCTCTTCATGCTTATCTACATAATGTGTAATAATCCATAATACTTTTTCTTTTTGATCATAAACAAACACATCATCAAATAATAAAAAGAATATATCAGGTATATTAATGTCATCTTCCGCAAGGGAAGGGAGTTTTTCAATATAACGGATGCAATCATAACTAAAGTAACCAATTGCACCACCTTGAAATGGAGGGTATTCCGGATTATAGTCCGTTTTCCATCGCTCCATATATTCCTGCATTAAATCTAATGGGTTTCCTTGTTTTATTGTTTCCTTACCACTTTCGCTTATATGTAACGTTTCACCCTTCCCTCGGATTACCGCTACTGGGTTCAACCCCACAATGTTATAACGACCGCCACGTCCACTCTCTAACAAAATATGTTGCGGTTTATCCTTAGAAAGAAATTTATATTGCTTAAAGAAATCTAACTGATATGGAATAGAAAGCGCTAAAGATTTTCTTCGTTGCATATCAACACCCCGTCTTCTTTTATCCCACCCTCTTAGATTAACCACCTCAAACTACATTCGTTATGTATATAAAGTGGTTATACTCGAAGGCTAGTGAAAATAAATTAATTATACTACCTCTTATTTTACATGAAGTTTTCTAGTCATTCACTCTTTTCCTATTTCCAATCCAAAAAGAAAAAGCATCCTTTTTCAAGGATGCTTTTTCAATCACATATAATTAAGATTCAAATTGATAAAGTGGTGTACTTAAATAACGTTCACCGTTACTTGGGATAATAACAAGTACCTTTTTCCCTTTACCTAATTTTTTCGCAATTTCTGTTGCTGCATAAATAACTGCTCCAGAAGAGATACCCACTAAAATACCTTCCTCTTTAGCCACTCTTCTTGCATATTCAAATGCTTGTTCTGTTTTTACTTGAACAATTTCATCATATACTTCTACATCCAATGTCTCTGGGATGAATCCCGCCCCAATTCCTTGGATTTTATGTGGACCCGGTTTCCCACCAGATAACACTGGTGAATCCGCAGGTTCTACTGCATAAATTTTAATATCTTTATACGCTTCCTTCAGTACTTCACCAGCACCAGTAATCGTTCCACCTGTACCAATACCTGCAATAAACGCATCTAATTGGTCACCCATTTGTTCAACAATTTCTGGCCCTGTTGTTAAACGATGAATTTCTGGATTCGATTGATTTTTGAACTGTTGCGGTATAAAGTAGCCGTGTTCTTTTGCTAATTCAGTCGCTTGACGAATTGCTCCACCCATTCCTTCAGGCCCTGGAGTCAATACTAATTCAGCACCGTAAGCACGTAATAAATTACGACGCTCAATACTCATTGTTTCTGGCATTACTAAAATTGCCTTATATCCTTTAGCAGCCGCTACCATCGCTAAACCAATTCCCGTGTTACCACTTGTTGGCTCAATAATTGTATCGCCTTCTTTTAATAATCCTTTTTTTTCAGCATCTTCAATCATAGCTAATGCAATACGATCTTTAACGCTGCTCCCTGGATTCATAAATTCTAATTTTAAATATATATCTGCGCTGTCTGATTCTACGATGCGGTTCAACTTAACGATCGGCGTTTTCCCGATTAATTCTGAAACTGATTGTGCCACTCGCATTCCTGTCACTCCTAACACCGAGTATTTTTATTGGTTTTATCTATATTTAGATTTTGTCAGAAAATTCCCTGTTTGTCAATCTATTTAGAGGATGGATTCCCTCTCTCCCCTTATTACAAACTCTCAATTAAATTTGTAATATCTTCTTTAGAGAACTTGTATCGCTCATTACAGAAATGACAATGAACTTCTGTCTCTTCTTCTTCTTCACGAACTTGCTCTAACTCTGTTTTACCTAAACTAATTAACACACTCTCAATACGTTCACGTGAGCATGTGCAATTAAATTGAACATCCATCACTTCTAATACTTTTACCTTATCTTCTCCAAGAACTGTATACAGTAACTCCTCTGGAGAAAGCCCTTGTTCGATCAATGTTGATACAGGAGGAATCTTCTGTAAACGATCTTCAATGAACGAAATTGTTTCTTCCTGTGCACCTGGCATAATTTGAAGGATAAATCCACCTGCCGCTAATACGCTGTCATCTCCATTTACAAGTACGCCGACTCCTACAGAAGAAGGTGTTTGCTCAGAAACTGCAAAATAATACGTGAAGTCTTCCCCTAATTCTCCTGAAACAATTGGAGATTGACCAATAAACGGCTCACGCATACCAATATCTTTAATTACTGTTACAAATCCTTCAGTACCTACCGCTTGATATACACGTAATTTCCCTTGTTCCGTTCCTTCAAAGTCAACATGTGGATTCGTTACATAACCACGTACATCCCCATTTGCATGAGCATCTACTAAGATGGGACCAATCGGGCCATTACCTTCTACCTTAATCGTTAACTTTTGGTCACCTTTTAACATTGCGCCCATCATTGTACCTGCAGTTAAAGAACGACCAAGTGCCGCTGAAGCTGTTCTCCATGTATCATGACGTCTTTGCGCCTCACTTACTGTATTTGTAGTACGCACACTATATGCACGCACTTCTCCATCAAACGCTAACGCTTTTACTAAATAATCTTTCATACTTATTTATTCACCTTTCTCATGCTGTAAATTTGCATTACGCTCATATAACATATACAAACCTTTTAATGTTAAGAATGGATCTACAACATCAATTACATTCGATTCTTCTGAAATTAATTTCGCCAATCCACCTGTTGCAATAACTTTCGGTTCTTGTTTAGCTTCCTCTTTCATACGCTTAACAATACCTTCCACTTGTCCAACATAACCATAAAGAATACCAGATTGCATCGCACTTACCGTATTCTTTCCAACAACACTGCTTGGTTTTGTAATTTCAATACGAGGAAGTTTTGCCGCTCTACTATATAAAGCCTCTGCTGAAATCATAATTCCTGGCGTAATAACTCCACCCATATAATGCTTTTCTTCGTTAATATAACAATATGTAGTAGCCGTACCGAAATCGACAATAATAAGTGGACTTCCATATAAGTGGATTCCTGCTACTGCATTTACAATTCGGTCCGCGCCTACTTCACGTGGATTTTCATATTTAATATTTAGCCCTGTTTTTATTCCAGGACCTACTACAAGCGGTTTAATTTTAAAATACTTTTCACACATGCGCTCTAAAGCAAACATAATTGGTGGTACGACTGAAGACACGATAATACCTTTCACATCTTCAAACGAAAGACCTTCATGCTCAAGCAACTGCTTTACAAGCATTCCATATTCATCTTCTGTCTTATGGCGATCTGTTTCCATGCGCCAATGTTGACGAAGTTCCCCCTCTTCAAACACGCCTAGTACAGCATTTGTGTTCCCTACATCCAATACAAAAATCATATTCTCACCACTTATCTTATTTAATCTATATTTGTGCAGTATGTATAAAACTTATAAAAACATCATATCACACATACTTATATAATCAGCTTTTCTATCCTCATCATTTTACAAAAAGATTACGCTCTATTTCAATTTTTAATACCCAATTTATTTAAATTCTTTTTCTACTTCATTTCGTTCCACAAATAAAAAAAGGAGTGACCATCGTCACTCCTTCATCTCTTACTTATCTTCTGATTCTTCATCGTCCTTCTTCATATTGATGTTTACTTTCACATCATCTGAAGATGTTGGACGCTCTGGCAATCTGCCGTAATCATATAAATGATTGATTTGCTCTGCATCTAACGTTTCTACTTCAAGTAACGTTTTCGCAATAATATCTAGCTTATCACGCTTTTCAGTAAGAATTTGGTGCGCGCGAGCATAACATTCTTTTATAATAGTTTGCATTTCCACATCGATTTCATGTGCAATTGCATCACTGTAGTTTTGTTCTGAATGGAAGTCTCTTCCTAAGAACACTTGACCACCTTGTGAGCTACCGAATTGCATCGGTCCAAGCTTATCACTCATACCGAATTCCGTAACCATACGTCTTGCAATACCAGTCGCACGTTGGAAGTCGTTGTGAGCACCTGTGCTTGCTTCACCAAACACAATCTCTTCAGCTACTCGACCACCAAGTAAACCAGTGATTTTATCAAGTAACTCTGGTTTTGTCATGAAGTAACGATCTTCTTTCGGAAGCATTACTGCATATCCACCAGCTTGACCACGAGGGACAATTGTTACTTTATGAACGATATCTGCTTCATCAAGGACAACACCAATTACAGTATGGCCCGCTTCATGGAATGCAACGATATTACGTTCTTTTTCAGAGATAACACGACTTTTCTTAGCAGGACCTGCAATAACACGATCCGTTGCTTCATCAATGTCACTCATATCAATTTTCTTCTTATCTTGACGCGCAGCTACTAAAGCAGCTTCGTTTAATAAGTTTTCAAGATCAGCACCAGAGAACCCTGGTGTACGAGTTGCAATTGCTCTTAAGTTGATATGATCATCAAGCGGTTTATTACGAGCATGTACTTTCAGTACAGCTTCACGGCCATTTACATCTGGACGATCTACTGTAATTTGACGGTCAAAACGACCTGGACGTAATAACGCTGGATCAAGAATATCAGGACGGTTTGTTGCAGCAATGATAATAATACCTTCGTTTGCACCGAATCCATCCATTTCAACAAGTAATTGGTTCAACGTTTGCTCACGCTCATCATGGCCACCACCAAGACCTGCGCCACGTTGACGTCCTACTGCATCAATTTCATCAATGAAAATGATACAAGGAGCATTTTTCTTTGCATTTTCGAATAAATCACGTACACGTGATGCACCGACACCAACGAACATCTCTACGAAATCAGAACCACTGATAGAGAAGAATGGAACGCCAGCCTCACCTGCAACGGCACGTGCTAGTAAAGTTTTACCTGTACCTGGAGGTCCTACTAATAGAACACCCTTCGGAATACGGGCACCAACTTCAGCGAACTTACGAGGATCTTTCAAGAATTCAACTACCTCAACAAGCTCTTGTTTCTCTTCATCCGCTCCAGCAACATCTCTGAAACGAACTTTTTTCTTTTCGTCATTATATAACTTCGCCTTACTTTTCCCGAAGTTCATAACACGGCTACCGCCGCCCTGAGCCTGGTTTAATAAGAAGAAGAATAAAATGAAGATAATGACAAACGGAATGATAGAAGTAAAGAACGTTACCCAAGCACTTGTTTCTTCTGCTGGTTGATACTTAACTTCAGCACCTTGCGCTTTGTCATTAATTTTCTTTTGTAATTCCTCAGTATTTGGTGCATAAGTAACAAATTGTTCTCCTTGGCTAGAGTTGTTAAATTGTCCTTTTACCTCAAATACACCATTTTTCGGTTGAAGTTGCACATTACGCACTTCACCTTTTTCTAGTTTAGTAATGAATTTATCGTAGCTAACTGATGTCGTTTTTTGCGTCGAACCATTAAAATAGCTCACGATTCCAATTACTACTAGGAATATCAGTAAATAAAAGATGGTATTACGGAAGATACGATTCATTCCTAACCTCCTCTCACGGCATAAACACTATTGTAAATCGTAACATAGAAAAACTTTCCTATACAATTGTAACGCCTGTATTTAATTAATTTGAGTAAACGCTTGGTTTTAATACTCCTACATAAGGAAGATTACGGTACTGCTCTTTATAATCTAATCCATATCCTACAACAAATTCATGCGGAACAGTAAATCCAACATAATCCGCTTTCAAATCTACCTTGCGGCCTGTCGGCTTATCTAATAACGTAACAATTTTTACAGACTTCGCTTTACGATATTTAAATAGGTCTACTAAGTAACTTAGCGTAAGACCGCTATCAATAATATCTTCAACGATTAAAATATCGCGACCTTCTACAGAAGTATCAAGGTCTTTTAAAATTTTCACTTCGCCTGTTGAAACGGTAGAGTGACCATAACTAGATACAGCCATAAAGTCCATTTCAAGATATGTATCTGTTCTCTTTAATAAATCTGCCATGAATGGCATCGCGCCCTTTAATACGCCAATCGCAAGAGGTACTGTGTTTTTATAATCCTCTGCAATAATTGCGCCTAATTCGAGCACCTTTTCTTGTATTTGTTCTTCAGAAATTAATACTTTTTCGATATCTTGATTCATCATTTCATTATCCTCCCGGAAGACTCCTTGCTTTTGTAGTGAATAATCATATATTTATCCTTCTTTGCCGTCTCTTTCGAGATAGCAAATGCAGATCGCTTCAACAAGGGTACCCAAATAATATTCCCACTTGCATCACAAACGACCGGCCATTCTTCTCTTTTTTCTCTTGGTACTTTCGCTTCGATAAAGATAGCTTTTATCTTTTTTGTGCCATTCATACCTTGTATTGACATGCGATCTCCATTTTCTCTAGAACGAATACGAAGTGGATATGATATATCATTATACTTAGCAACAAATACTGTTTCATTCATGTTACTTGGTATGTCTTCGCTCACCTCTGTTACAAGCTTATCCCCGTTCGATAGCGTAATTGTCCCGGGCACTGATAAATCTTGTAAAAAAGGAGAAACAATTCCTTGTTTAAATCCAAAGCTGCACTCTTCGTATGCGCGAACAATTTTTAAATCACCTGGAAAATCAAGTGAACCCGAAGGTTGTGTCCGCTTAAAAAACTCAATCACTTTGTCAATATGTACAGAGGAAAGAGAAGATGGAATCTTATATTCATAAAGATAGTTTAATATTAGTTGAATCCCTCTTCTTTGTAAAGACATAGACATGGATTCAAAGGCAGGAATTGATAAGCTAATTTGTTTATCACTTTTTTTTGTAATTACTTTATTCATTTTCTCAAAAGCTAATTCCTGCAAATACGCCTCATCCTCTTGCATTTGCATGCTAAATTTTTGGAATTTCTCATGCACTTGTGAATTTTCTTCTTTCAAATGAGGAAGAACATATTTACGTAATCGATTCCTTGTATATACTTCCTTTTTATTACTTGGATCTATACGGGGAATTATTTTTAGCTTATTACAGTAATCAACAATCTCTTCCTTCGTTACTCCAAGTAACGGCCTAATTAAATATCCATTATGAAAAGGACGCTTCACTGCAATTCCTGCATATCCTTTCGGAGTACTCCCTCGTACAAGGCGCATTAAAATCGTCTCTACTTGATCATCACCATGATGTCCAAGAGCTACATATCTCGCATCATATTTCTTCATTATTCTTTCCAAAAATGCATATCTGCATTCTCTAGCAGCAACCTGTGCATTCATTCCGTGTTGCTGTTGATATTGCGACACATTAATCCTTATCGTTTCGCAAATAACTCCCAGCCCTTTACAAAGGTCCTGCACAAACTGTAGGTCCTCATGAGATTCATCACCTCTAAACATATGATCCACATGTGCCACTACAATTTTAAACTGTTTTGCTGCTCTTTTTTCTAACAAATAATATAGAAGAGCCAAAGAGTCAGGACCACCAGAAACCCCTACAACAATTGTTGAACGTTCCTTTAATACATCATGCTGCTTTACAAAGTCATCTACCTTTTCAACAAATGTATCTTTCAACTTCGTAATCACCTTTCATTAAACAAGAACAGCAACGTTAGTTACCTTGTTTATAATGGTACAACTTTTACAAACATTGTGCAAAAAAAAGATATACAAAAATTACATTTTTATCTTACATCATCCGTACATATTCACAAAAATAATAACATTATCTTTTAAAGCAAAAAAACCTAGGCATTTACCTAGGTTTTTAGAATAAAACAGCGATAGGGAAACATCGCTCTTAATCTTTATCCCGCATTAACGGGTAGTAAGACCCCCACCTCAAAATTCAGCGAAAGCAAAGAAGTTAGTTAGGGGGAATCAACTGCCCGTAAAAGCCCGATTGGTGCGGGCTGATAATCAGCGGGGGATGAAGCCCCCCACTTATTAAAGTTTCACTTTATTGCGCCTGCATTCCTACAATTGGAATTGTAGCCCACTTCGGCATATTTTTCTTCACTTTCGCCACAACAATAGTCATATCGTCATTTATATAACCATCACCAGAGCGAATCACTTCTTCCATAATGATATCAGCAATTTCTTGCGGATCTTCGGTTTGTAACTCTTTAATTTTCCGCTTCATCCATAGTTCATGATTCTCCACATGTTGTGCTCCCTCAAAAATTCCATCGCTCATCATAATAAGAATATCGCCCGTTTTTAATTGTTCACCCACTACATCAACTTCAACATCCTCAATAATTCCCATTGGCAAATTACTTGCCTCAATTTTCAAAATATTATTCGCGCGTTTAACAAAACTCGGCGTCGAGCCAATCTTTAAAAATTTCGCACTTGCATCTCGCAAATCTACCATAGCTAAATCTAACGTCGTAAACATCTCTTCTGTTGTTCTTAAAGAAAGAATAGAATTGATAGACTTAATCGCGATTTCCTCATCAATGCCTGATTGAAGTATTTTTTGTAATAATTTTACCGTTTCTTTACTCTCCATATGAGCTCTTTGCCCATTACCCATACCATCACTAATTGCAAGCGCATATTTACCAACACTTAAATCCATCATCGCATAAGAATCACCTGAAACAAACCCACCGCCTTTTGCAGCTGTGGCCAACCCTGTATCAAGAGAATACGTTTTTGCTGAGCCAAATGATATTAAGCTGTGGCCGTTCGGATAAGAAGATTTCTCTTCATGTTTAACAACAATATTTTCCTTTAGAATATCAGAAAGCATCGGCGCAACTAGCTTTTCACACTCTCCATGTTCATTAGATGCAACTGGAATCAACATTTCAATATCAATACTTCCTCTATCTAAACAATAAATATCAACATGCTCTACTTCTACACCAAAATCACGAAACGCTTGCAGAATCTGTTCTTCCTGCACTTGATGATTTTCTCGCTCTCTTTGTATCTCCTTAGCAAAATCCTCCATAACTTTTGATACACCTAATAGTTGCTCCGCTACTATTCTACGATTTTCTTTCATTTGTTTTCGTAATTTTTGCCCCTCATAGAAGTGATCTAATTCACCTGCTACTAAATCCGTCACTTTCTTCCCTCTCACACAATGCTTGTCCCACTCACGAACTAACTTGCGATTATGTTGCAACGTCCCCTCTTCCGTTTCACTCATTATTTGTTTCATATAATCGTACGTTTTGTCGAAATTAACTACCCAGCATTGGTCCTTTTTAAAGCATGTTTGACATGTTTTTGCAGTAATTGTGCTTAAGAATAAATCTGCTTCTGTCTCTTTATCTTCTTCCTCCACATATCCATATACAGAAAAGCTATTAGATAAAGCAGCAAATACATTGGCAAATTGATTGATTTTATTTGCTGTAACATCACGCATCCTTCTTAAATACTGTTGTTGATCTTGTGAATGTTCCTGTGTGCCTGGCATAAATTTAGCAATACGATCCATAACAAGTTTCGGTGTTAATAAGAAGAAAGCAATTGCTACACCAGATTCAATTAAAGTTGTCACAATGTTTGTTTGCTTGTCTACATATAGCGTAATCAAGCTTGTCCCAATTAATAAACCTAAACTAACACCTAAACGCTTCCCTTCTTTTAACAAACCACCAAGCAACCCAGAAAAAGCAAGCAGACTAAGTTGAGACAAACTGGAGACATTTGCTAAACTTAATATTAATCCAGTGACGACCCCCACTGTAGATCCTGTAGCAGCCCCCGCGATAAATGCAAACACGAGCACTAAGTACCTAGTAAAAATATGTTGAATAGACGCGTCATATACAAACCAATCTGTTGTACCTGTTAAAACAGATGCTAGTAATATAATTAAACAAACAATTTCTTCTGTCTCTAGCGCTTGTTGTTTACCCTTTCTTTCTACTAAAAGCGGAACACTTTGTAAAAATATCATAGTTAATACGAAGCTAAGCCCTGCCTCAATCGTACTAACGAGTAAATCGTACATGGTGACAGTTTGTTGCGCAAAATATACAACAACTAAATGTGCGGTTAATGCGGAGATAAATACTTGGAACGGAACAAGTCCAACAGTTTTACGTGTAAACCGACTAAAGAAGATATTATAAATGAAGAAAGTAAAAATAGATGCAAAGGTAAAGAATAAATTATCTATCGAAACTGAAAGTGCGCCCCCCATCAGAGCCAAGAACGCGAGCGGCATTTTATCCCGCTTCATAACATAAACAGCAGCAAAAAACGGCAGTGCAAACGGTAAAATGTTTGTTAATATATATGCTCGTCCCAAAAGAAAACCAATAACAACAATAATAAATCCCCATCTAAAGAAAACTTGCTCAAACTTCATTCGCAACTTACTCGTCCATTTTACTGCTCCAAGCTGACTCTCATTCATTGCCAATGCACTTGTATTCATAGTATTCCTTCCTGCTTTAGGCATATTTTTAACACCACCTGCATAGTTTAATTACTGTCATTATAAAAGATGATTATTGGGATTTTTGTCAAAACAACAGTTTTCACTTTTATAATCGTTCGACTTTTTATTCGAAATAACTCTACATATATACACGGTATGTAATTTATTCTTAGTAATTTAATAGAACATTCAGAAAATATAGGGTGATTTTGTAGAAGTGTTGTATGTCTTAATTTATTTAACAAAAAAAGATCATGCAAATTTGCATGATCTTTTTAGATGACCCGTACGGGATTCGAACCCGTGTTACCGCCGTGAAAGGGCGGTGTCTTAACCACTTGACCAACGGGCCGTTAAATTAAATATAGCGGCGGAGGGGATCGAACCCCCGACCTCACGGGTATGAACCGTACGCTCTAGCCAGCTGAGCTACACCGCCATGTCGTCTTATTTAACGGACAATTAGTATCTTACCTCAGATATAATTTAAAGTCAACACATCTCGAAAACTTTTTTAAAAATATATTTTCACATATAAAAAAGTACCCCGAGCAATCGCCCTGGGCACCTCTCTATATACTAAGAATTAAACGTTCTGATTATCCGCGACGTGCGCCACGGCCACCACGTTTAGATTCTGTGTTACGCTTTAAAGAAGTTAAACGATCTTCGCTATCCTTTAAGAAACGTGCCATCTTTTGCTCGAATGTTTCTTTTGGTGCTCGTTCGTTACCGCCGCCACGGTTATCTCTGTTGAAAGAACGATTACGTTGTGGACGTCCAGAACGTTGTTGATCGCCACCGCGTTGGTATTCACCACGTGGACGATCTCCTTCTGTTTTTTCACGCTCTTTCGCTTTTTTAATAGATAGACCGATCTTACCATCTTTTTCAACGTTAATAACTTTTACTTCTACTTGGTCGCCTACTTTTAAGTGATCGTTAATATCTTTCACATAATTATCAGCAACTTCACTAATATGAACCAGACCCGTTAAGCCTTCTGGCAGCTCCACAAAAGCCCCAAAATTTGTAATACCTGTTACTTTACCCTGTAACTTGCTGCCTACCTCGATTGACATAAAAAAAATGCTCCTCCTTAGTGGTTAAAAAGTCAAATTTTACTTTATTATATATAATCCTAAAATATAGTGTCAATAAGACATACTCTACTTAGAAACAGGAAAAATTATCTCCCCTTTTCCAGAGAAGAAATAATCCCTTCTAGCAATCTTTAATACGTACTCTTCATCATTTAACTTTTGAACTTCGTCTTTTAGACTTTTTTCTTTATTCGTTAATGAATCCAGTTCTTTTTTCATGTCCTTAACTTTTGCTTCTTTTGCTCTAATGGAACTGTTTTGTTGATAAAACGTTACACTAATACTCGCAATAATTGTAAAAGCAAAGACAAGAAAAACCGCTAAACGGCGATAAAGTCGCTTCCTGTTCTCATCCGTTTGTATTATATGCTTTTTAACAGGATTTGGACTCTGTTTTTCGATTGTTCTTTGTCTCAGTTCCCTCATTTTCGAGGTCCCCCTAACTTCTTTTTTATACGCTCCCATAATTGGAAGATGTGTCCCTTCAATTTTGCTATATATTGCAGGAACCCTACATGTTTCATTATAAAAAGTTTAACACGATTAGGGAGAAGTTTCCATATGAGCGAAGCAATAAATCGAACAGGCCAGAAAAAAACTTTCCATATGAAAAGTAATATCCAAATCACCATTTTCCATAACACATGTCCAATTGAAAGCAGTATACGAAATAAGAATAATATAAATGCAATAAATAGCTGCGCTATAATAATAACAGGTTTTATCATGAGTAGCTTTATAATTTGAACAAAAAAATGTGTTGTTTGCATAAAAATATAGATGAGAAAATTTAACAGTTTCATGTATAGTGCTTTCAATAAGCTTTGATACGCCGCAAAACCACATAATAATGCCAAAAATACATATATACGTAATTCAGCTTCATTTACGAGCAGCAATACATAAAAAACGAATAATGCTTGGACAATCCAAAATAGTATATCATGTATAAATACAAGCCAACGTTTGCGTTCCTGACGCTTTAAAAATCGTTGGTATGTATCTAAAGATGCCCCAATCCAAGCACCCATTCCAATCATTGAGAGCATCGTATACAACTGAATTGTTAGACTCATTTAAACAACTTACTAAAGAAACCTTTAGTTTTCTCCCCTTGATTCTCATCAATATACAGCATCTCATGAACTTTCCCTTTAATCGATACAACACCTTTTTCTACATCTAAATTCTTCATTTGCAAATTTTGACCACGAATTGTTAAAAAGCCCATTACGGTCTCAAGTAAAAACTCTTCGCTATCAAAACTCTCTACCTGCTTTACACCGGTAATATCAATTACACGCCTGCCACGCATAATAATATCATGCTCTACAGAAACATTTTGTTGATTAGAAGACATAGGTGAGTAACCATTATTCACGTAAATCCCCCCATACATTTATACTAGCTAATAGTAATGTATGAAGGAATAATTGATTTTAGAACAAGCCTTCTTCAGCCTTTACTTTTTCTTCACGAACTAAGCTATACATATTTGCTGCATCTTCTTTTTTTGTCGTTTCTTTCAATTCGTTTATTTTTACAGTTACTATTTTTTGCCCAAAACGAATTGTTAATTCATCAGCTACTTTCACATCTGAACTCGCTTTTGCCACTTGACCATTAATTGATATTCTTCCTTGATCAGCTACTTCTTTCGCTAATGTTCTTCTTTTAATTAAACGTGATACTTTTAAAAACTTATCTAGACGCATATGAAATCCCCCTATTAACGCTCTGTTTGTTTTGCCTCTTCCCATAAAACATCTAACTGCTCTAATGATAAATCTTGCATTTCTTTATTCATTTCAGCTACCTTTGCTTCCATGTATAAGAAACGACCAACGAATTTCTCATTAGTTGAACGTAACGCCTCTTCTGGATCTATTTTATAATGACGAGCTATATTAACAAACGCAAATAGTAAATCGCCAAATTCACCTAACATCTTCGCCTCATCCATGTTTATAACTTCTTGTTGGAACTCTTGCCATTCTTCTAAGGCTTTCTCTATCATCGGTTGTACATCAACCCAATCGAAACCAACCTTACCAGCTTTTTTCTGAATTTCATAAGCACGTAGTAACTGTGGTAAGCTCTTTGGAACTCCATTTAAAACAGATTCTTTCACGAATCCTTTTTCTTGTTTTTTAATTTCTTCCCAATTAGCAATTACTTCATCGGCATTATTTACATCCGTATTCCCAAATACATGCGGATGGCGACGAACCATTTTCTCAGATAAAGTTCGAATAATATCATCTATAGAGAACCAACCTTCGTCCTCTCCGATTTGGGCATGTAACATAACCTGTAATAATATATCACCCAGTTCTTCTACTAAGTGATCATCATCCTCTTCATCAATTGCTTCCAACACTTCATAAGCTTCCTCAATTAAATACTTCTTTAAAGATTGATGTGTTTGCTTTTTATCCCACGGACAACCATTCGGTCCACGAAGGTCTGCAATAATTTCTCTAAGCACATCAAACTGTTGATACAAGGACGCACGTTCCTGAACTGGTGGTACGTACACACTCGTTAAATTATTCAACTCGGTTTCATGATCTAACATGTACAATGGTACCTTTTTAACTTGTTCAAATGAAGTCCCTGCAGCTGTTACGATATACACTTCGTAATCATCTGGTAGCATCTCCATTAATGTTAATTTCACATCTGATGCAACGAATGCGTCATAAACTTGGCAAAAGATTAAATGTTGACGTAATTCTAATTGTCCTCTTTCAAATGATGTGGCGTCAATTAATTGGAATCCTTCAATCGGATCAATCTTTAGACTTGCAAACATCGGATCAAGGAAACTTTGTCCACCTTCAATTCGCACCTCAACATTCGCTGCTTCACCTTTTTCCAACAGTAGCTGAACCGTTCTTTCCGCTACAAGCGGGTGTCCTGGAACGGCATAGATGATTTCTGTGCCTTCAGCTTGTTCTAGCAATGTATTCGCAATTGTTTCATATACAATTTCAAATGTATCATGTGCTTCATATATATTGTCAAAGGCTGTATATTGTATACCTTCTTTCTCCAACTCTTCTATAACGGGATGTTCCTTCGTTCTAACAAACATATGATCTGCTTCTTTTATTTTCCGATATACACCCATCGTTAACTGATCTAACTCACCAGCACCTAATCCTAAAATAGTAATGATTCCACTCACAACCTGCCACCTCTATCCACTCTTCTTCAATGAACCTTCTTTTTTCTCTTTTTTCATAACGGTTCCTATTTCCGCTTTTGTAAATACACGTAATTTTAAAATTAAAAACACATATGTTAATCCACCGATAGCTACACCTAACAACGCCTCAAGTGTCGCAATTCCTCTATGTTCCGTATCAATTACTAATCCAGACATTTTCAATACACGCATAAACATTATTAATACAAATCCCATACCGATACCACTAATAACTACACCTAACATATTCCGTTTATCGATAAGCGACTCTGATACAGCTCGCATAAGTAATGCACTATTTAGCAAAGAAATTACAATTAACGCAACTAGTGTTGCAATTGCAGCTCCCTTCACACCAAAATACGGCATTAACATATAGTTTAAAGCTAACTTTAAACAACCTCCAAATATAACGAATATCGCTGGTTTTAATATTTGTCCTAACCCTTGCAAAATAGAAGCAGTTGTAATCGACAATGAACTAAATAAAATAGATAAAGATAAAATGGATAAAACATCTGACCCATTATTATTTTCAAACAACATAATATTCGTAGGCTGAATAATACAAGTTAATCCAATGGCCGCTGCAAATCCGATAACAAATGTTATTTTCATTGCTAACTTTACCTTTTCTCGAATAAAGGTAAGATCTCCTCTTTCCTTCGCCGCTGTAATAATTGGAATAAGTGACAACGAGAAAGAAGTTGTCACAACAGTACCTAATTGCATAAGTGGGATACTTCTGTCATACACACCTTTTAATACCTTTGCACTTTCAGCTTGCTCTCCTGCCCCAATAAGTAAAGAATAGAAGGAAACAGAATCGGCCATTTGTATAAAAATAAGCACTAAGTTACTAACACAAATCGCCAGTCCTTGCCAAAACAGGATCTTAATAATCCTCTTTTTCCCTCTAATTCTCTTTACACTTTTAAAGAATATGGAACGAAAGTCATGACGCATATAAAGTACAAGTACGATAATCCCAACCAATCCGCCTGCGATTGAGCCTAACATAGCACCTGCACCGACTGTATATAAATCAAATCCGTGAGCAATGAGGAATAGAGATAAAAATACAATAATAGAAACGCGAATTGTTTGTTCTATCACTTGCGAAACAGCTGTTGGCACCATATTATTAAACCCCTGAAAATACCCTCTTGCTACAGATAAAAACGGCATCAATATGAATGAAAAGGAAATAACACGTAATAGCTTATCTAAGTGTATATCGCCCATGGCTGTTGCAATTGCTTCGGCACCAAAGAACAATGTAAAAAAGCCTATGAAACCAATCCCTAATAAAAACCAAAAAGATACACAAATAATTTCTTCTGCTTCTTGTTTTTTCCCTCGCTCTAATCGTTCCGCAACCATTTTTGAAATTATAATGGGGAACCCATAAGTAGCTAAAATTAAACAAAATCCATAAAACGGATAAATTTGTTGGTAAATATAAAAACCAATATCACCCGCTATATTTTGATATGGAATACGGTAAAAAGCGCTTAATACCTTTGTAACAAAACTTGCGATTGTTAATATAATAGCCCCACGCCAAAAGGCTTGATACTTCCTCGATTCCATACAAGAAAACTCCTTTTTCTATTCTCACCCCTCGTATTATATCATAAAGAAAAGGACAAGCTTCCTTGCCTACACGAGTAATAATACGTTCGCGCAACGATAGAAATGTTCAACGAAAAAAGGTAGCAAAGCGCTACCTTCATTCAATATACATATATCTCCAAATAATTGATTTCTCAAGAAGAAATATCATAATTAGGAAAGATTGCTACTTCTAAAATTCGATATAGCCTTACTGCTCCATTTGTTTCGCTAAAAAGCTTGCAGCTGTATTTACTGACTTATGCTCTACTTCACTTATAATAGCCTCTTTAGAGAAGATAACAACAGCTCCAATTGGATCCCCATTCGCAACAATCGGGCCAATTGTATAGGAACTCACTTTTTCTGTTACTCCATCAATAATTGAAATTTCGCTTTCATCTGTCATAATTACAGACTTACGCTCTTCCATTGTCTTCTCAATTAAATCGCCAACACTTTTATTTAAGTATTCCTTTTTAGATACGCCTGCTACTGCGATAATAGAATCACGATCGCATACAAGCACATTATGTCCTAAGCTATCGTATAAAGCTTCCGTATATTCCTTTGCGAAATTACCTAGTTCACTAATTGGAGAATATTTTTTCAAAATCACTTCTCCATCGCGATCAACAAATATTTCTAGTGGGTCTCCTTCTCGAATACGTAAAGTTCTACGAATTTCCTTCGGGATTACTACCCTACCTAAATCATCAATTCGACGTACGATTCCAGTTGCTTTCATTCTAATGCTGCCTCACTTTCTACTGATGATCAAAGTGGTGAATTTACCTGTTCATGTAAAAATCACCAACTGTTAGACATAGTATTTTACACATTAGTTCTTCTATGCACGTCGAATTGTATTTTTTATCTTATATTAGGCATTTATTACTTCTTTTTTTACATCTGGTAAGCCTTTTAATAAATTTTCAGCAATTGTTAACCATTTTGATGTCTCTAAACCATTCGTTTTCATAACAATCTTCAATTGTGATCCTTCCATTCCAAGACCGATCATACGACCGAAGCTATTTCCAAGCATGAATAATTTTCCACCATCAATATTTTGGCTTGCTTGTTCTGAGAACAAGATTGTTACTTCAAATTTATTTTGCTTAATTAATTCAATTTTTTCTTTCATTGCTAATACTTTAATATTTGCAATTTGTAATAAATAACCAACTTCTTGCGGGTAATCACCAAATCTATCTATCATCTCTTCCTGCAACTCTTCAATATCCTCAATTGCAGAAACACCTCTAAATTGTTTATACATCATAATTTTTTGTTTACTATCTGAAATATAAGCATCTGGTAAATATGCATCTACTTCTAAATCAATTTCAACATTAACTGTATTTTCAACTCCATCTGTTCCTCTACGCTGTTCAATTGCATCTTTTAACATTTGAGAATACAGATCAAATCCGACAGAATCAATAAATCCATGTTGTTCGGCTCCTAACAAGTTACCTGCACCACGAATTGATAAATCTCTCATTGCGATTTTGAAACCAGACCCAAGCTCTGTGAATTCTTTAATCGCTTGCAGACGCTTCTCTGCAACTTCCGATAACACTTTATCACGTTTGTATGCAAAGTAGGCATATGCAACACGATTAGAACGCCCAACACGCCCACGAAGCTGATACAACTGTGATAATCCCATACGATCTGCATCAAATACAATTAACGTATTTAC
This sequence comes from Bacillus sp. 5w2, assembly GCF_054353775.1. Classification (NCBI taxonomy): domain Bacteria; kingdom Bacillati; phylum Bacillota; class Bacilli; order Caryophanales; family Bacillaceae; genus Bacillus; species Bacillus sp. 5w2. The sequence continues at coordinate 25,300 of NZ_JBTIWT010000031.1, forward strand.
ATTCGGAATATCTACACCCGTCTCAATAATTGTTGTACTTACAAGAACATCATGCTGCCCTTCTAAAAACGATAGCATAACAGACTCTAATTCACTTTCGTTCATTTTCCCATGTGCATATGTTACACGCGCGTCTGGAACTAACATCGAAATTTCATCTGCTTTTCGTTCGATATCCTCCACACGATTATATAAGAAGTAAATTTGCCCACCTCTTGCAAGCTCTCGTTCTATCGCTTCTCGCATTAACGCTGGATTATACTCTACTACATACGTTTGGACTGGGAAACGATTTTCTGGTGGTGTCTCAATAACAGATAAGTCACGCACACCCAGCATAGACATATGAAGTGTACGCGGAATCGGGGTTGCCGTTAATGTTAATACGTCAACATTTGCTTTTAATTGTTTAATTTTTTCTTTATGCGTTACACCGAATCTTTGTTCTTCATCAATAATAAGAAGCCCTAAATCTTTATAAGTAACATCTTTAGATAAAATACGATGTGTTCCGATTACAATATCTACCGTACCATCTTTCAAGCCCTTAATTGTTTCATTTTGCTGTTTTCTCGTACGGAATCTACTTAATAATCCTATATTGATTGGATAATCTTGAAAACGCTCTCGAATTGTTTCATAGTGTTGTTGTGCAAGGATTGTTGTCGGCACTAAAATTGCAACTTGTTTTTCATCCATAATTGCCTTAAATGCCGCACGAATAGCTACTTCCGTCTTTCCATATCCTACATCACCACAAAGAAGCCTATCCATCGGACGTCCGCGTTCCATATCTTTTTTAATCTCTTCAATAGAACGTAATTGATCCTCCGTCTCTTGATATGGGAAAGAAGATTCAAATTCTTGTTGTTCTGCCGTATCTGGTGTATATGCATAACCCTTTGAAGCTTCACGCTCAGCATATAGTTTAATTAGGTCATCCGCAATGTCTTGTACAGATTTTTCAACTTTCGTTTTGACCTTCTTCCAATCATTTCCGCCTAATTTATAAACTTTTGGATCCTTACCTTCAGATCCTACATATTTTTGCACTTGGTCAATTTGTTCAATTGGAACGTATAACTTATCATTGCCTTGATATTTAATATTCAAATAATCTTTATGAACGCCATTAATCTCTAATGTCTCGATACCTAAGAATTTACCTATACCATGATTTACATGAACTACATAATCTCCAACTTTTAATTCCGAATAACTTTTAATACGTTCAGCATTAGATAACTTTTGCTTACGTTGTGATTTTTTAACTTTCTTATGGAAAAGCTCTTTTTCAGTAATGACAACAAGCTTTTGCATCGGCATTTCAAATCCTGCATGTAAATCACCTACAGCAATTTGTAACCTTCCAGGCAATAATATATCTGTGCCCTCTACAATATCTGCCTCAATATCATAATCACTTAAAATATGTTGTAGTTTTTTTACACGTTCATCATCTGTGCCGAGCACAACAGTCGTAAAATGCCCTTCGTTCCATCTATCAATTTCAGTTTTCAACAACTGCATCTGTCCATGGAAATCTTGCATTGTTTTACATGTCACATTCACAATGTTTTGCGGATGTGTATGTGCTATATGACGCAAGAATAAAGTTAAATATACAAAACTTCTTTTTTTATTATGAAGAAATTCTTCAAACGAGTGAGAGAAAGATAAATCTTGAATAATTGTTCCTTCACCAAGAAGTGATATATACCATTCCGCCTCTTCTGTTTCAAGATGTGATGCTGTTTCTTGAATACGAGAAATCTCATCCAAAATCACAATACCATCTTCTGGTAAATAATCTATCAGACTAGCAGGTTCATTATAGAAAATAGATAAATATTTAAACATCTGTTCTATACTTTGCCCGTTTTTTAACATCTCAATTTCATGACTTACCGTCTCAAGCACTGTAGTCTTCAATTTATCGTCGGAAAGTTTTTGCATCGTCTTAGTCAAGCCTTCCTCAAGATGCTTAATTCCCGATTTCAATTCTTCCTGTGAAAATAAAAACTCTGTTGCTGGACCAAATCTAACACGTTCTTTTTTATCTTGAGAGCGCTGTTCATCCACATCAAATAATCGAATAGAATCGACTTCTGTGTCGAAAAATTCAATACGAAATGGTAATTCTTCAGTTAATGGATAAATATCTAATATTCCCCCGCGCAAACTGAATTCCCCTGGAGCTTCTACCATCGACTTACGCTCATAACCAATATGATGTAAAGTGTGCAAGAATGTATCTAAATCAATCTCTTGCCCTAGATTGATTTCGATTTGCCTTTGCTTCCACAATTCTTTCATTGGTAAAAATCTGCGTAGTCCTGCAACTGGTGCTACAATAACCCCACTCTCTCCTGCAGCTAAACGATTTAATACTTCAATACGTTGTGCCTTTAATTCTGGGCTTGCAACACCAAGTTCTGATGCTATCAATTCATTCACTGGGTATAGCCATACATCTTTTTCACCAAGTAACGCCACTAAATCTTCATGCACTTTTTGTGCTTGATATAAATTATGCGTCACAATAAGTTGTGATTTTTTTGTTTTTTTATATAAAGCCGCCATTAATAACGAACGAGAAGAGGTTGCCATACCTGATACAAGTTGCTCTTTTAAACCATCTTCTAATCCATTAATAACAGATTGGATCTCTTCATTTTTATAAAATTGCTCTAATAAACCTATCATTTTCAAAACTCCTCTCAACATAAAGAGCAAGCCATTATATTTTATGCAAATATTTCGGAAAAAGAAAACAGAAAAATGCTTTGGACATGCCAAAGCGACAACATTTTATTGCAGAAATTTTTCATATTCATAATACTCAGGATAAGATGCGAGCGTTTCTTGACACGATTCACAAATCGTTTTTATATATATATTTCCATTCTCATGAAAATGAATCATCTCTACTACTTCTTGCTCTGTTAGTTGAAATAAAACGTCGCTATATACTTTTTCTGCAGTAACGGAGCCTACATCACTCCCGCAATGTCTGCAATAATAATACCCTTCCATACTAGCCTCCTAAATATCCAATTACTACTAGTATGGGTAAAAATAAAACAAAATATTCCTAATCATATCCTTAACTATTGAAAGTATTCATGATTTGAAGAAAAGGTTTATTTAACCATTCTTCACATGCATCCGCTGCTTTTTCAATAGAATGATCGACATCCGGAATTTCTTCTGATGTAAAACGTCCCAATACGTAATCTACTACCTTCATTCCATTTTTCGGACGATCAATTCCCATGCGGATACGTTGAAACTCTTGTGTTCCTAAATGTGAAATTGTTGACTTCACACCATTATGTCCACCCGCGCTACCTTTCATACGAAGGCGTAATTTACCTACAGGGATGTCTAAATCATCGTACAGAACAACGAAGTCCTCTACATCAATTTTATAGTAATCCATGAGCGGACGAATACTTTCCCCAGATAAATTCATATATGTAAGTGGCTTTAATAAGATTACTTTTTCTCCATTAACAAATCCTGCACCAAATACTCCTTTAAATTTTTGTTCGTTTAAAGAAATGTTCCAACGCTTTGCAAGTTCATCAATCGCCATAAATCCAATATTATGCCTTGTTAATTCATATTCTCTACCCGGGTTCCCAAGTCCTACTATCAATTTCATTCTTGTACCACTACTTTCTCTTTTCGATACGAAAAGACGTAACCAATCTTGGTTACGTCTCATTCTATCCAATTAATTGAATAATACACTTACAGATTCTTCTTCGTATACACGAATGATTGCTTCTCCGATTAGTGGAGCAACTGAAAGTTCATGTACTTTGTCGATTTTCTTCTCTTCTGGTAATACGATAGAGTTCGTTACAACTAACTCTTTAATATTTGAGTTTTGGATACGCTCAATTGCTGGACCAGATAATACTGGGTGTGTACAGCAAGCATATACTTCAGAAGCACCGTTCTCAACAAGAGCGTTTGCTGCTAATGTAATTGTACCAGCTGTATCAATGATGTCATCAATTAAAATTGCTGTTTTACCTTCGATATTACCGATAATGTTCATTACCTCTGATACGTTCGGACGAGGACGACGCTTATCAATAATAGCGATTGGTGCTTTTAGGCGATCTGCCATTTTTCGAGCACGAGTTACCCCACCGTGGTCAGGTGACACGATTACGATATCTTTAAGACCTTTTGTTTCAAAGTAATCTGAAAGAATCGGTACACCCATTAAGTGGTCGATTGGGATATCAAAGAACCCTTGAATTTGTGGAGCATGTAAATCTAGAGTGATTACACGAGTTGCACCTGCTGTTTCAAGCAAGTTTGCTACAAGTTTCGATGTAATTGGTTCACGAGAACGCGCTTTACGGTCTTGGCGCGCATAACCATAGTAAGGAATAACAATATTAATTGTTTTTGCAGATGCACGCTTTAATGCATCGATCATAATAAGTAATTCCATGATATGTTCGTTTACTGGGAAGCTTGTAGATTGAATAATGAATACATCGCAACCACGGATACTTTCTTCAATGTTAATTTGAACTTCTCCATCACTAAAACGATCAACAGAACATTTTCCTAGTCCTACTCCAATGTGCTTTGCAATTTGCTCAGCAAGTTCCTTATTAGAGTTTAAAGAGAATACTTTCAAATTAGAATTTAGATATTGAGTCGACATCTAGATTAACCCTCCACATTATGATTTTTTCTTATTCAGCAATTGATCAACATAGTCTTCTTTGTTAACTTGACGTGCACGTGCTACTGATAATGCTTTTGATGGAACATTCTCTGTAATTGTAGAGCCCGCTGCCACATAAGCACCATCTTCAACTGTTACTGGCGCAACAAGATTTGAATTGCATCCAATAAATACCCCGTTACCAATCACAGTTTTGAATTTATTCTTGCCATCATAGTTCACCGTAATTGAACCACAACCAAGATTCACGTCTTCTCCAACTTGCGCATCCCCGATATAACTTAAGTGTGAAGCTTTACTTCTATTACCAAAAACAGTTTTTTTGATTTCCACGAAGTTTCCAACGCGCACTTCATCTCCAATAACTGAATCTGGGCGAATGTGTGCAAATGGACCAACCGATACTTCTGTACCAAGTTTACTATCATGTACAGTAGATTGACGAATTGTCGTACGATCTCCAATTTCACTATCGCGAATTACTGTGTGCGGTCCAATTTCACAATCAGAACCAATTACAGTATTACCCTCAATAATTGTTCCTGGATGAAGAACTGTATCACTACCGATAATTGCATCAGCAGAAATATAAGTGTTACTTGGATCAATAATTGTAACACCATTTACCATGTTCTTTCGGTTGATACGGTTTTTCATAATAATTTCCGCTTGCGATAGAGCGACTCTGTCGTTAACACCTAACGTTTCATCGAAGTGCTCTGTTTGATAAGCTGATACGATATGACCTTCATTTTTTAAAATCTCGATAACATCTGGCAGGTAATATTCACCTTGTACGTTATCATTTGAAACTTTAGAAAGTGAAGCGAATAAAGCTTTATTATCAAAACAATACGTACCTGTATTGATTTCTTTAATAGCTAATTCTTTCTCATTTGCATCCTTATGCTCAACAATCTTTTCAACATGACCGTTCTCATTACGAACGATACGACCATATCCAGCAGGTTCTTCTATGTAAGCTGTTAGCACCGTTGCCATTGCCCCTGCCTCTTTATGTTGCTGAAGCAATGCTTCCATCGTTTCAGCAGTTATTAGCGGCGTATCACCACAAATAACTAAAGTTGTTCCTTCTTCATTTGCAAGTACACTTGCAGCTTGATCTACAGCATGTGCTGTACCAAGTTGTTCTGCTTGTAATGCAAACTCACTTACGTTTCCTAGCTGTTCTTGTACCATTTCAGCACCATGTCCTACGACTGTTACAAGTTTCTGCAAGCCTAATTGAGATACTTGATCGACAACATGTTGTACCATAGGTTTTCCACATACAGGATGAAGCACTTTGTATAGCTTAGACTTCATACGTGTGCCTTTACCTGCAGCTAGAATCACTGCAAATCTGTTTGACATATAGACCCTCCATCGCAACCTATTTATCCATTAACGATATTATCCTAAATCAGCATATATTTCAAGAAACACATTTTAACTATTAAATTTTACCATAATTCTTATAAGATGTTTTACTCTTTAGTATCTTTTTTAAGAAATAAGCTATACTATTTAAAATGATTTTGAAAAAATTAGAAGTTTTTTCTCTTCACCTTAATGAATTTCGAATTTTCTGGATGTAATGCAATATAAAACCATAAAAAAACAAACCCCTGTAAATGCTTACAGGGGTTTGCTACAAAATTATAGGGATTTCTTTAAAAAGCCCTTTTCATTCGAATTTTACGAAGCGCCTGCTTCTTCAAACTCAACCTCTTCTAACTCGCCTAAACGGTGATACTCTGTTAAAACCGCATCTTGAATTTTAGAGCGTGTATTAGAATTAATTGGATGTGCAATGTCACGGAACTCTCCATCTGGAGTACGTTTACTTGGCATTGCTACAAATAATCCATTATTACCATCAATTACACGAATATCATGAACAACAAATTCATGGTCTAGAGTAATAGAGGCGATTGCTCTCATGCGGCCTTCTGTGTTTACGCGGCGTAATCTTACGTCAGTCACTTCCATCTTGTGTTCACCACCCTTTTCTAAATAAGCGATATATTTGTATAAATTCCACAAAATTTCTATTTTCCCTTTAATTTTTTAAAAATTTTTAAGATAAAAATTTTTAATGTAATTGAATATAGAGATTAGTAGAGGTTATCGCTTACAAAGAATTACTTAACTAGGGCAATTACTTCGATTTCAACTGAAACATCTTTCGGTAATTTTGCTACTTGTACACAAGAACGAGCTGGCTTATGAGTAGAGAAATAAGAGCCGTATACTTCATTAACAGCATTAAAATCATCCATATCTTTTAAGAATACTGTTGTTTTTACTACTGTATCAAATGAAGCCCCAGCTTCTTCTAATACTGCTTGTAAATTTTGAAATACTTGCTCTGTTTGTACTGTTACGTCTCCTGCTACAAGATCTCCACTTGCAGTTAACGGAATTTGTCCTGAACTGTAAAACATATTATTTACAATAATCCCTTGTGAATATGGTCCAATTGCTTGTGGTGCATTGTTTGTTTGAACAACTTTCATGTTTTTCCACCCTTTTATTATTTATTTTTACTCTTTAAAAATAGTGCACGAAAAGCAGTTTGTCCATCTATTTTATAATTTATAAATAGAATAAAAAAAAAGATAAAGCTATCTGCTTTACCTTTTTACTCAGCCTCTACAAGCCCTTCATCAAATGGTGCCAGTGAATAGTTTCCCTTTTCCACTTGAATCGCTTTTTCCTTCACATCAACTTCTGAAAGACGAATTAATGATACAAAATTATTAATTAATCTTTCTTCAATGTCCGTGGATTCTACTAATACACCAATACCAACAACATTAGCCTTAAACTCTTCTAACATACTCATCATACCTTGAATTGTCCCGCCAGCTTTCATGAAGTCATCAATAATTAAAACATTTGATCCTTCTGGAAGGCTACGCTTTGCTAACGTCATTGTTTGAATTCGCTTAGAAGAACCTGATACATAGTTAATACTAACAGTTGGTCCTTCTGTTACCTTATTATCTTTCCTTGCAATTACTACCGGTACATCTAAGTAATTTGCCACTGCATAAGCTAGTGGAATCCCCTTCGTTGCCACCGTCATAACCGCATCAATTGGTTGTCTAGCAAAAACAGAAGCAAACAAACGACCTGCGCCATTAATATGGCGAGGATTACTTAAAAGATCTGTCATATATAAGTAACCACCAGGCAAAATACGATCTGGATTTTCAAATAAGCTACAAAGCTCACCAATAATTAAATCTGCCTCTTCCTCACTTATATATGGTATATATTTCACTCCTCCTGCTGCTCCTGGTACCGTTTGCAATGTGCCGACCCCTTGTTGTTCAAACGTTTGCTTAATAATAACTAAATCTTCACTAATGGAAGACTTAGCTGATTGATACCTTTCAGCAAAAAAAGTGAGAGAAACTAGCTGACGAGGGTTTTGTAACAAGTAATACGTCATATCGACTAATCTTGTACTTCGTCTAATTTTCATACTCTCACCTCAAATCACGAATATTCTAAACAAATCATAACGTATTATACGTCTTTATTCAAGCGTTTCTCGCTCTCCTAATAAACGTACTGCGTATACTTGTTCACAAAATCCTTTTAATCCGTTATATATACGATGCATTCGCGAATCATGGTGCACAAGACCAAATACGGTTGGACCACTTCCACTCATTAATACGGCATCTGCTCCAAATCGCTTCATCTGTGACTTAATACGTGCAACTTCAGGATGCATCGCAAACGTTACCTCTTCTAAAACATTACCAACAGTATCACAAATCCCTTTGTAGTCCCCAGCATTTATGACATTAACCATTTTATCTACATTTGGATGTGTAACTCGATTTAACTTTAAATTTCCATACACATCAGCAGTAGATACACCAATATGTGGTTTTGCTAAAATAACCCAACAAGAAGGTGGAGTTTTTATATGCTCTATTTGCTCTCCTCTTCCAGTGGCAATTGCTGTCCCACCATATACACAAAACGATACATCTGATCCGATTTCTGCGCCAAGCTCTGCTAACTGATCAATTGTAAGCCCTAAATTCCATAATTTATTAAGGCCACGTAATGTCGCTGCTGCATCACTACTTCCACCTGCTAATCCAGCTGCTACTGGAATCGTTTTTTCAATAGTAATAGATACGCCTTTTTTCACATTAAACTTCTCTTTTAATAATTTCGCTGCTTGATAAGCTAAATTTCTTTGGTCGTCTGGGACATACCGATTATGGGATAAAATTTCAATACGGTCTTCTGCTAATTCCATTAGTTCTAAACGATCCGCTAAATCAATTGTTGTCATAATCATTTTCACTTCATGATATCCGTCTTGTCTTTTTCCCAGTACATCTAACGACAGATTAATCTTTGCTGGTGCTTTCACTAGTAGCTTCAATCTATTCACCCACTCTATGTACTCAATCTTTTATCGTTTATTTTACCATAAATTTATAGTAAGACGATGACACTTCCCTAATTATAACGAAAAGCATTCAGAATGAAACTACTTATGTAAAATGATGGCACCTTTTCGAGTACAAAAAGCCGAGGAATCACTCCTCGGCTACCGTAGCATAGAAAGTATCTTACAACTACTGGTTTTGTTTCATTAATTGCTGTTCTGCAATTTCTATAGCACGTTTCACCATGTTACCAGCATCTTTCGCACGAATTCCGCCCCATCCTTCTTTCTGAACAACATCATAAAAGCCTAGCTCTTTTGCAAGCTCTTCTTTAAATTGATTTGACATGACACCTCTTCGTCTACTCAATGCAGAGTCCCTCCTTATTTTGCTACGGTATAATTAGTATGCAAAATAATATAGCTTTTCATTTGTGGGAATTTATGTAACGATACATGAATTATAAAATCACTTCATTATGAGGTTCACCATAAAATGTTAATTCTACTGTCTCTGTTAAAACATCCGCATAGCTATATGATACACGTTGCAACGCATCTTCTTGCTGATCCAATTGTACAACAAAAACAGAACGGTACGTTTCTGCAAGTACACCTGATTGTTCTACTGTTTTTCTTCTCCCACTATTCGCCTTTAACATCAGTCTCTGTCCAAGATGGTGATCTAATTCGTTTTTAATATCATCTAAACGTTTTGACATATCCCTTGCTACACCTCGCTGTAATTTAGATTGAACACTTAAAATACGATATATCTATCCCAATTATTAACCGCAACTCACAGACAATATCATTATAAAAGCATCATGCGTTCGAATAGATAGAAGAAATACTATATTGTAAAAGTATCATTATGTAGTCTGTGCGTTCTTGTCTCTTTTTATCCAAGCTGATTTAAATCCTTTCCATACAAAAAAAGCAAGATACGTATGTACCTTGCTTATTCTTCATAATGTTGAAAGGGTAATCCAGTTCGTAAAATCCCTCTCGTCTCAATCCCGCCAAGTCCCTTTTCGCCGGTAATCGTATTACGTACAACATCCCATACATTTACTCTCTCCATAAATGACGTAAAACTAATTTTACCAACTACATATACAGGATCTAGTGCGTGAATATTAATTCTAGATGGTGAACTAGCAAAATTAGCTCCTGCTCGAATTAATGCTTCAAAGTGAGATTGGCATGCTCCAGCAAAAATAACGAGTTGATCCAATGATGGATATTTTTTTCTCACTTCTCGAACAGCCTGTACAAAATGCCTTGAATGCCTATATGCTGCTAAATCTCCCTTTACCCCTTTTGATTTTGTATATGCATCGTGCCCGGTAATAACTAAAATGTCCGGACGAAAATGATCTATTAAATCTACTACCTTTTCATGCATCTCTGTTTCCTTACAATGAATACCTTGTACAGGAACACCAATTTTATTATATAAGTCTAGACACTTGCGCAAATATAACGGGTCTCCATCTATATGCAATACACGTCCTGGCATTTGAAAATAATTCACCTCACTTGTATATCCACCAGTTGAAGTGTGTTCATGCCTTTGTTTCATTAATACATAATCTTGTTGAAACAAACGATACGTACGCTCCATTGTTTCTTTCTCACGCTTCGCTCTTTTTTTATGTTCTCGTTGATCTATACTAATTAAATCTTCAAGTGGCGCATCCGCCACCAGTCTAATTTCCTCTCCAAACAATATAGCTATCTCGCCTTTTATTTCTATAACACGAAAAAGAATATCCCTATTATGAGAATATCGTTCCACTAATTCTCCAACATGTAAAGCCATTCTCCTACCTCCAAACTCGTTAGGCCATCTTACCTGTTTTTAAAGTATGAATTTGGGAGGAGAAAGGTGACAAAAGGGACAGTTCAAGTTGAACTGTCCCTTTTATATTCTTATGACAATTTATGAAGAACTAATGCATTACTTAATGTTGCAAACTCCTCAATAGATAGCGTTTCGCCTCTTCGTTTTGGATCAATCCCTACTTCTGTTAAAATTCGATCCAACAGCTCTTTATCTTTCGGGAAACCATTTAAATTATTTGATAAATTATTCATTAACGTTTTACGACGCTGTGCAAAACTTGCTCGTACTACCTCAAAGAAGAATGTCTCATCTGTTACTTCTACAACTGGTTTCGGGCGCTTTAGGAGACGAATAATCGCAGAATCAACATTTGGTTGTGGCACAAACACTGTACGCGGTACAGTCATAACTGTTTCTACCTCTGTATAATACTGAATAGCAATTGATAAAGAACCATACTCTTTCGTTCCAGGTTTAGCAGCTAAACGATCTCCAACTTCTTTTTGCATCATAACAACAAATCCACGAACCGGTAATTTCTCTTCCAGCAATTTAAATAAAATTGGCGTTGTAATATAGTATGGTAAGTTAGCTACTACCATTACATCTTGCCCTTCCTCAAATTGCTCACTAAACACCTCATGTACATCTGCTTTTAATACATCTTTATTTATAACTGTAACGTTGCTATATGGAGCTAACGTCTCATCTAAAATCGGTAATAATCTCTGATCAATTTCAAAAGCCACTACTTTTTTAGCACGCTTCGCTAATTGTTCTGTTAACGCACCGATACCTGGTCCAATTTCAATTGCACCACTTTCTGAACCGATTTCAGCGTGATCGACAATACGATTTAATACATTCGTATCAATTAAAAAATTTTGTCCTAAACTTTTTTTGAATGAAAATCCGTACTTTTCAACAATGTCTTTCGTACGATTTGGCGTTGCGATATCCTTCATTTTCTTTCCTCCTGTATGACTTGCTTATAAGCTTCTGCAAATGTTTCTTTTGAAACTTGAAACATTTGTAAACGTTTATGTAACTGTTTTGCGTTTGTATAACCAATCTTTAATAGCTTACCCATTCTTTCTCTGCGACTCTTTGCCATTTCTCCGCCCACTAAACCTGCATCGACTAGATCGCTCCAACTAATTTCACTTGTGTAAGCTTCCATTTCTTCATGTATATTTTCTAAAGCACGGCGAATTGATTCATTAGAAGCATGTTCAATTCCAACGCCTTTTTTCCTTTTAGCAAGTGCTTCTTCCTTCGGTAAAAAAGCATGTTTACATCCAGGCACCTTATCAGAAATAATTTTTCGAATACGCTCTCCAGGATAATCCGGATCTGTGAAAATAATAACGCCTCGTTTTTGCAGCGCTAATTTAACTTGCTCAATAACGTGATCACCGATTGCTGAACCGTTCGTTTCAATTGTATCCGCATCAACAGCACGCTTAATCGCAACTGTATCATCTTTACCTTCTACAACGATAATCTCTTTAATTTTCATGCTTGCCTCCACACTCGTTTCGTCTCTACTTAGTAAAACAAAAAAATGACGACTTTTCCATTATTATTTTCCCCATTCTTACATTTTAAAAAATAGAATGTCCAAAACTTTGTTCTCTCTCCTTATTGTAACACTTCCTCATTCGCCCTTATTTTTTCACAAAAATAAAAAAGAATGGGTTCTCCCACTCCTTTTTATTCAACACCAAATAAAGCTTTTGCATTTTTTGTTGTTATTTCTGCTACTTCCTCATAAGAAATTCCTTTTAAGTTCGCAATCTCTTCTGCTACGAGTTTTACATAACTCGGTTCATTTCGTTTCCCTCGAAATGGATGTGGTGTTAAATATGGACAATCCGTCTCTATTAACAATTTCTCTAATGGAATCTCCGTGGCAACTTCTTTCGGTTTCTTAGCATTTTTAAATGTAACTGGTCCGCCTAACGAAATTAAAAAGTTCATATCAACACATCGCTCTGCTACTTCTACGCTGCCGCTAAAGCAATGCATAATGCCTCCCACTTCAGCTGCATTCTCTTCCTCTAAAATATCAACAATATCTTGAGTTGCATCGCGGTTATGTATAATAATCGGCAATTTTACCCTTTTGGCTAATGCAATTTGTTTACGGAATACTTCCTTCTGTATTTCTTTTGGAGACTTATCCCAGTGATAATCTAAGCCCATTTCTCCAAGTGCAACGACTTTAGGATGAGAAGCAAGTTCTTCTAACCAAGCTAAATGTTCTTCTGTCATGTCGATTGCATCAACTGGATGCCATCCAACCGCAGCGTAAATAAAATCATAGGCTTCAGCTAATTCAATCGCCTTTTTTATCGTTACTTCATCAAAACCAACAACAACTGTATAAGTAACTCCCGCTTCTTTCATTCGTGCAATAACTTCTTGCAAATCTTCTTCAAATTGCTCTGCATTCAAATGTGAATGTGTATCAAACAACATAATACATAACTCCTTTTATATTGAAATCAAGTTTATTCTACAAAAATAAGTTCTTTAATAACTTAACGATAACAATACTACAATCTTAATGCAAAAATAGAGAGTGTAAAAAGAAAAAAGACGCTTCACACATGTTACACGTGAAACATCTCTTTTCTTGTCTTAATTACTTGATTTTTGTACCATTTGGTAGATTTTGGTCAATCGATGCTAATGACAATACGCCATTCTCTTCACCTGCTAAAATCATACCTTGCGATAATTCACCGCGTAATTTTACAGGTTTTAAGTTTGTTACACAAATAACCTTTTTACCTTTTAGGTCTTCTGGCGAATAGAATTTTGCAATTCCAGAAACAACTTGACGCTTTTCTGTGCCTAAGTCTAGTTGGATTTTTAACAACTTGTCTGCTTTTTTCACAGGTTCAGCAGATAGTACTTCAGCTACGCGTAATTCTACTTTAAAGAAATCATCAATTGTAATTTCTTCTGCCTTCGGTTCTTCTTCTTTTTTCTCTTCTACTTTAGGAGCAGAGCTTTTCATTTGTTCTTTAATGTACTCTACTTCCACTTCCATTTCTAAACGAGGGAAAATCGGGTTTCCTTTTTCTACTTTTGTTCCAGCTGGAATGCAACCAATTGTAGATAGGCTTTCCCAAGATTTATGTGCTTCATTAGTAAGGCCAAGCTGAGCAAACATCTTGCTTGGTGCTACTGTTAAGAATGGCATAAGCATAATACCTGTTTGACGAAGTACTTCTGCTAAATGAGCCATTACAGAAGCTAACTTTTCACGATCATTCTCATCTTTCGCTAATACCCACGGTTGTGTTTCATCAATATATTTATTCGTACGACTAACCAATTGCCAAATTGAGCTTAGCGCTACAGAGAATTCCATATTCTCCATTGCCTCTTCTACTTTTTTCAATGTATCCTGTGCAAACGTTACTAACGTTTCATCGAATTCCGTTACATTTGCTTTAAATGCAGGGATTTCCCCGTTAAAGTACTTATCAATCATAGCTACTGTACGATTTAATAAGTTACCTAAGTCATTTGCTAAGTCGAAATTAATACGCTCCACAAATCCTTCTGGTGTGAATACGCCATCAGATCCGAATGGAACTTCACGAAGTAAGTAATAACGTAATGCATCTAATCCATAACGGTCGATTAATGTAACTGGATCTACTACGTTTCCTTTTGACTTACTCATCTTTCCATCCTTCATTAAAATCCAACCATGAGCAAAGACCTTTTTCGGAAGAGGTAAGTCTAATGCCATTAAAATGATTGGCCAATAAATTGTATGGAAACGAACGATTTCTTTTCCAACTAAATGCACGTCTGCCGGCCAGAATTTCTTATACATCTCTTCATTTTCTGTTCCATAACCTAATGCTGTAATGTAGTTAGATAATGCGTCAACCCATACGTAAATAACGTGTTTCGGGTTACCTGGAACACGAACTCCCCAGTCAAATGAAGTACGAGAAACTGCTAAATCTTCTAAGCCTGGTTTAATGAAGTTATTAATCATTTCATTCTTACGAGACTCTGGCTGAATGAAATGTGGATTCTCTTCATAGAATTTTAATAGTCTGTCGACATATTTACCCATTCTAAAGAAATACGATTCTTCACGAACAAGTTCTACATCATGACCACTATCTGGGCTTTTTCCTCCAACTACTTTGTCACCTTCCATAATTGGATCTACTAATTGATGCTCTGTATAGAATGTCTCATCTTGTACAGAATACCAACCTTCATATTCATCAAGATAAATATCGCCTTGATCTACTAATTGCTTGAAGATTTTTTCAACAACATCTTTATGACGATCTTCAGTTGTACGAATAAAATCATCATAAGAGATATCCATCTTCTCCCAAAGTTCTTTAATTCCTGCAACGATGTTATCCACATATGCTTGTGGTGTAACGTTTAATTCTTCTGCTTTCTTTTGGATCTTTTGTCCATGCTCATCAGTTCCTGTTAAATAATGAACATTATATCCTTGCATACGCTTATATCGTGCCATCGCATCTCCTGCTACTGTTGTATAAGCATGTCCAATGTGTAATTTTCCACTTGGATAATAAATTGGGGTAGTAATATAAAAGGATTTTTTTTCCTCTGTCATTGTTTTGGACCTCCCGAATAACCTCATATGTATTTATAAATAGTATATCAAAAACTTATATATAAAGTGAAACTTTAATCTGTGGGGTTGTTCATCCCTGCTAATTATTAGCCTGCACCAATCGGGCTTTTACGAACAGCCCGACTCCCACTTAACTTCTTTGCTCCAGCCAAATTTTGAATTTGGAATCTTACCACTTGTTAATGAGAGATAAAAACGAGTTAATGCCTAGTATCTTTATCATCTATTACTCATATTTCAAGAAAATATACAACCCTAACTTACAATTCGTAAATTTTTCTGAAAATAAAGTGAAATAATAGTAGAAATTACTCCCATTCTATTATATATAAGAAGTAAGAAATCTATAAATCTTTTTAAAAAATATAGAATTAAAGAATTGACGGAAATGTAAATGATTGGTATCATATGTCCATAGGGTATTTTGTCGAAAAATGACGAATCTAAAAATAGACTCGAAACTTATAAACTATTTCTTTAGGAGGAAAAGAATTATGAAATCTACTGGTATCGTTCGTAAAGTTGATGAATTAGGTCGTGTAGTAATTCCAATCGAATTACGCCGTACTTTAGGTATTGCAGAAAAGGATGCTCTTGAAATCTACGTTGATGACGAGAAAATCATCTTAAAAAAATATAAACCAAACATGACTTGCCAAGTAACTGGTGAAGTATCTGATGGTAACCTATCTTTAGCTGAAGGTAAAATTATCTTAAGCAAAGAAGGCGCTGAGCAAATCTTAAACGAACTTCAAGATTATATCGAAACAGCAAAATAAGCTTCTCAATTATGAGAAGCTTATTTTTTATCGACATGATAGATTTGATATACATCGCGTTTCGACAAATCTCGATCTTTAGCGACTGTTTTTATCGCCTCTTTTGAATTCATACCTTTTTCGTTTATATAATGTTCAATATGATCATATACTGAAATAGCTTCCCACCATTGTTCTTCTGGGGCAGGTTCTTCCGTTGAACCAGCTACTAAAATACAAAACTCACCACGAACTTCATTTTGTTTCGTCCACTCAATTGCTTCTTCAACTGTTCCTCGAATAAATTCCTCGAATTTTTTCGTTAACTCTCGACATAATACAATTTCTCTATTTCCCAACACTTCTTGCATTGAGATTAAAGTATCATCTAAACGGTGAGGCGCTTCATAAAACATCATTGTAGTTTGTACATAACGAAGCTTCTCTAACTCCATTTTTCTTTCTTTTTTATTTCTTTGTAAAAATCCATAGAAATAAAACTGTTTTGTTTCAAGACCTGATGCAATTAATGCTGTAAGGGCCGCATTTGCCCCAGGAAGCGGGATAACATGATACTGTCCCGCTACAGCCTCTACAACAATATCGTAACCTGGATCGGAAATACACGGCATACCAGCATCACTAACAAGTGCTACAGTCTTTCCTTCGTCTAACTTCTCTAATATTTTTTTCCCACTTACTTCCTTATTATGCTCATGGTAACTCATAACATGGGTTTCAATTTCAAAATAATTACAAAGTTTTTTCGTTTGTCTCGTATCTTCAGCAGCAATTAAATCAGCTTCTTTTAAAATTCGGATTGCACGAAATGTCATATCTTCTAAATTTCCAATAGGAGTTGGTACTAAATATAAAACTCCCTTTTCATTTTGTTGAAAGCTTTTTTGTTGCCACATAGCGTTCTCCTTTTTGCATATATTCTTCTTTTTGTTTTCTATTTAATTGCTTAAAATAATACTCTGCTTGCATAGCTGTACGTTTATCTTCATGAAATTCTACGTATTTTAAAACAACAGGAAGTCTAGCACGCGTATACCTAGCCCCTTTTCCATTATTATGGGTCTGAATCCGCTTCTCTATATGATTTGTATATCCAGCATAATAACTTCCATCAGAGCACTCTACTACATAAAAACAATGCTTATTCTTCTCCATATAAAATTGAACGAATCTCCTTTGTGTATTCATTATTTTCTTCATATACAAAAAGAGGTGGCAATATTTTTAAATCTGCGTTTCCGTCCTTAATTCCTTCAATTAACAATGTATTCGCTTCTTTACCTGCCTTAGGATAAACAAATCGTACCCGTTTTGGTTCAATTTTGTATTTACGCATTAATGTAACAATATCTAGTAAACGACCCGGGCGATGTACAAATGCTACTTTCCCGCCTTGCTTTACTAGCTGACTACTTGCAGATACAACATCCTCTAATGTACACATAATTTCATGACGAGCTATCGCTAAATGTTCATTCATATTTTTCTCAGAAGTTGCAGGTGTTTGAAAATAAGGCGGATTACATGTGACAACATCATATTGATGACGTCCAAGTTTCTCCGGCATATCTTTCAAATCTCCATGTATTAAGTGAATTCTTTCTTCTAACTTATTGTATTGAACGCTTCTGATTCCCATATCATATAAACGTTCTTGAATTTCCACACCTGTAATGTTCCCTTTTGTTCTTGTACTTAATAGAAGGGGCACAACTGCATTACCTGTGCACAAATCAAGTAAATTACCTTTTTGAATTGGTACCCAGGCAAAGTCTGCAAGTAAAACAGCATCTAAAGAAAAATTAAATACTGATGGGCTTTGTACGATTTTCATATCTTGCGCTAATAAGTAATCTAAACGTTCATCTTCATATAAATTCATATGTTACTCCTTTTCTTACACTTAACCTACCCTATTTCATCTTCTACTAATAAAAAAACATATTTCATTCTACTCTCATGTATAAAAAATTACCTTTCCAATTATTATTGGAAAGGTAATTTCACTTTTTATTTAAAAATGACAGGCAGAATAAACAATCTCCCTCTTTACGTACACTTCCATAATGCAGATTACAAATATGAAAACCTTCTTGATATAGTCTTGCTAAATTATCGTAGCCTTCACCAATATCTGTCTTCGGCTTCACTTCTTTACGTTTTTGAGCTTTTTGTTTTTCCTTAATCTGCACTTCTTCAAAGCGGTGTCGCAAATTTTCATTTTCCATTTTTATATGTTGGTTTTCTTCCAACAGCTCTGCAAGATGTTGTTTTAATTCTCCCAACTGTTTGTATAAATGTCCAATTTGCTCTTCCATACTAGAAACCGATGCAAAAATATCTTTTTTCTCCACAAGCACCCACCTCATTAATCTGTGGTTTGACTCGAAACGACCCCTTTATTCACTAACTCATCTAACGTATATTCTACTATCCGTTCCTTGTCTACTAGTTCCACTTGAATTAATCTTTCTAAAATATTTAATCCGATAACACGGCCAGTACCATGCGGGGTTTGTATACGTTGATCTAAATCAGGAAGTTGTTCCTTTGCTGCCTCATATTCATCATTCTCATATTTTAAGCAACACATTAAGCGACCACATAAACCAGAGATTTTTGCAGGATTTAATGATAAATTTTGATCCTTTGCCATCTTAATGGATACAGGTTCAAAATCTCCTAAAAAAGTAGAACAACAAAGCATACGACCACATGGACCAATACCACCAAGCATCTTTGCTTCATCACGAACACCAATTTGTCTTAGTTCAATTCTTGTCCTAAAAATTGCTGCTAAGTCCTTCACTAGTTCGCGGAAATCAATTCGACCATCCGCAGTAAAATAGAAAATAATCTTATTGCGATCGAACGTATACTCTACATCTACAAGTTTCATATCAAGATTATGTTCTACTACCTTTTGCTGACAAACTTGATATGCTTCTTTCGCAGCATGTTTGTTCTCTTCAACAATGGTACGATCGTTTTCATTAGCAATACGAATAACCTTTTTTAGCGGTAATACAACGTCGTTTTCATCAACTTGCTTTTTGGTAATAACTACTTTTCCGTATTCAA
This sequence comes from Bacillus sp. 5w2, assembly GCF_054353775.1. NCBI lineage: Bacteria > Bacillati > Bacillota > Bacilli > Caryophanales > Bacillaceae > Bacillus > Bacillus sp. 5w2. Next base: position 44,800 of record NZ_JBTIWT010000031.1, read on the forward strand.
TACCTCTTACTGTTTCTACAATTACAAACTCATTTTCAGAGATATCGAACTGATTCGGGTCAAAGTAATACACCTTTCCGGCCTTCTTAAAGCGAACACCTACTACATCATACAAAACGGTCATCCCTCCTGCAACCGCAACACTAACTGTTCGAACACAAGCTGCGCATTTACATTAGCGTTGATTCTATTTTTTGCCTCTAATATATTAAAGAGAGCTGATACAATGCGCTTCTGAGCATAGGAGAAAGATTCAAATATCTCTTTCTGCTCATGAAAAACAAGACGATCTTCTTCTCCAAGTTGAACATATAATAAATCCTTATAAATAAGGAGTAACATATCTAAACCTTGCTGTAATTGTTCTTTCTCTCTAAAGTGCTTTCCCCATTTTTCTTGAACAAAAAAAATAGAGGCTTTGTCTTTTTCGAGCGCTTCACATAATTTTATCACTAAAGCTCGTGCTTGTGCAAACCATTCATCACTACATAAAGCTAAAGCTTCATCAAAACTATTCGTGAGCTGCGCAGCAAGTGTCGATAAAGCTGCCGTAATACCTTCATCCTGTAATCTTTTAATTAAAGATTCCGTAGGTAACGGTCTAAATGTAACAACTTGACAGCGAGATAAGATCGTATTTAAAATTTGATGACTTTGTTCAGTAAGTAAAATAGCTGTTGTATCACTACTTGGTTCTTCTAAAAATTTCAAGAGTGTATTCGCTGCGTTTGCTGTCATACGGTCTGCGTGCTCAATAATATATACTTTTTTATTTGCTTCTAATCCTGTTTTTGAAAACTCTTCTTGTAAATCATGAATTTGCTGCTTCTTAATAGATAATCCGTCTGGTTTTACAATATGTAAGTTAGGGTGGTTACCTGAATCAATTCGCTTACAATTTGTACATACATGACAAGGTTCTACCCCATTCCGCTGAGAACAGAGGAAACTCTTTGCCATTTGAATTGCTGTCGCAAATTTTCCTGTCCCTTTCCCTCCCTCTAACAAGTAAGCGTGGGATATACGCTCTTTTGCAATGCTATTCATCAACATTTTTACACCGATGGGTTGTATAGCAGAAAGCTGCTCCCACGTCTTCGTCATAATGCATACCTCACTTATTTCATTCTTTCCTTCTATTATAACAATTTATCTTCTATAATCTGAACAACTTCTTTTATAAGTTTTTCCATTGGTTGATCAGCATTTACCGATACAATACGATCTGAGAAACGTTCTACAACTTGTAAATATCCTTCACGCACGCGTTTATGGAAAGAGATATCTTCCATATCTAATCGATTCACTTCACGTCCTGCATCTTTTTCAATTCGAGCTAAACCTACCTCTGGTTCAATATCTAAATAAATTGTTAAACTAGGCATACAGTCTTCTGTTGCGAAGCGATTTATTTCAAATACTTTATCCATACCTAATCCTCTTGCATATCCTTGATACGCTAAAGAGCTATCTATAAAACGATCACATAGTACAAGGTAGTCCTCGTTAAGCGCCGGCATAACCTTTTCCACCAAATGTTGCCTACGTGCAGCAGCATACAGAAGCGCCTCTGTACGTGCTTCCATCATCGTATATTCTTGTTTATGTAAAATCGTTCTAATATCCTCAGAAATTGCAATACCACCTGGTTCCCTCGTCGCCATCACCTTTTGTTCTTTTTGTTCAAAGTATGGCAATAAACTTTGAATTAATGTTGTTTTACCCGAACCTTCTGGACCTTCAATTGTTACAAATAATCCCTTCATTCTAAAACCTACTTTCCATATCATACACTTTCATATATTTCGTGCTACCTTGAAAACGAGCACCTGATTTCTCTAAATACATAATTTGCTCTTTATGTTCTGAAGTAATTCTTTCCCCATACATAATCAATGGAATTCCAGGTGGGTACGGAATTACCATTTCCGCCGCTATCATCCCAACTGCTTCTTCTACAGATACTACTTTTGTTTCATATCCTTCCAGTTGTTTATATGTATACGGTAAAGGAGAAAACTCTCCTTTATAAGTATAACGAATAGATTTCTTCTTGTCTTTCACCTCATAATATTGCAATGCCCCTCGGATCATCTCTATAGCCTTCATATACTCCTTATTTACTTGCAAGGGCAAAATAAATAGGACATTATATGGATCCGCCATTTCTGTATATATCCCGACCTTTTCAAATACAGACTGTAATTCGTATCCTGACAGCTGACAACGGGTCTGTATGGTAAACTTTAACTCGTCTTGTAATGGATATTGTAAAATAGCTATTTGTGGAATAGAAGATAATTCTTCTTTAAATTCCCGTAAAAACTCGACAATTTCATCATGTCCCTCTTCTTTTATACGCGCTATTGTAAAGCGTGCAATATCAAGAGAAGTCATAATTGGATACGATGGACTACTAGATTGTAGCATACTTAAATAAGTAGAAACCTTTTCTGCTTTCACTAAGTTACTATTTATATGTAAATAGGATCCCATCGTCATCGCTGGTAATGTTTTATGTGCAGAGTGAACTACAATATCTGCACCATATGCTAACGCTGACTTTGGAAATGCCCCTCCTAAACAAAAATGGGCTCCATGTGCTTCATCTACTAAAACAGGGATTTTATGTGCATGTGCATAAGCGACGCTTGCCTCTAGATCCATCCCCATACCATAATAATTAGGATGCGTTAAAATGAGTGCTTTAGCATTTGGATATTTTTCAATTGCTTCCTTAATAATTTCACCATGAATTCCCACTGGTACGTTATAAGCTTCATCAATCCATGGATCTAAAAAAATTGGATTTGCTCCTGCTAATTTTAAACCATTAATAATTGATTTATGACAATTTCTTTGTACAAGAACAATATCATGTTCCCCGCAACAAGACAAAATCATTGCTAGGTTCCCTACTGTTGAACCATTAATTAAAAAATAACTTTTTTTCACTCCATATACATCAGCTAATAATTGTTGTGCCTCATCTATACATTCAAACGGACTATGTAAATCATCTAACCCTGACAACTCAGTTACATCGATAGATAGTATATCTTTAAACTCCCCTACTGCCTCCTGAGGGAAGTTTAAACCGTTTTTATGCCCTGGAACATGAAAGGATAACGGTGCCCTTTCTTTAAACTCTATTAATGCCTCATATAAAGGTATGCGATTTTGATTCATCTATATCTCTTCCTTATTATTTCATTCTTTATCTATTATACAGAACAAAAAAAATAATAGGCATATGCCTATTTAAAAATATGATACTTCTAATTTCCGAAGCTGTTTTAAATAATATATATACTTCGGATCATCTGTCTCCGTATTCACCATATCCTTTTCACATTCATAGCATATTAAATTATTATAAACATATATCCCTTCTTTTCTTTCTGTCTCACAAACAATACAAACTTCATTTTGTGATTTCATAACCTTCCCTCCCTATTTAAATGGACATCTTTTATACTTCTATTCCTTAACAATTTACAGAAAAATATACATCAATCTCTTATATAATATGATTAACCCTTGGGCAACGTGTTTGTATTACCATTACTTCTTTTTACGTACTTTTTGAAAACACAAAAAAACACGAATCAAATGATTCGTGTTT
>NZ_JBTIWT010000032.1:0-26169 GCF_054353775.1 Bacillus sp. 5w2
CCTGGTTTTTCTGTTTCTTCACCTGGCTTCTCTGTCTCTTCACCTGGTTTTTCTGTCTCTCCACCCGGTTTTTCTGTCTCTTCGCCTGGTTTTTCTGTTTCTTCACCTGGTTTCTCTGTCTCTTCACCTGGTTTCTCTGTTTCTTCACCTGGCTTTTCTGTTCCCTCACCTGGTTTTTCTGGACCTTTGTCTTGTTCTTTTTCATTTGTAATTTCAAGATTTTTAACTTCTACTTTTTCATTAGAAATCTTAAATTTAGTTTCCTTATCAGATAATTTATATCCTTCTGGTGCATGAACTTCTTTTAAAATGTAATCTCCAGGTTCTAACTTCTTAGAAATTGCTTTACCATTCTTATTTGTTGTTAATGTGTCTATTTTTGATCCATCTTTCCAAATTTCAAACACTGCGCCAGCTAATGTTTTACCTGTATCATTAGCATCTACTTTTGTAATTTCTAATTGACCTGTAATTTCTTCTTTCATTTTTTCATTCAATACTTCTCGTTTCGCTACTTTATTTGCTACAACGTTTACTTCTACTGTAACTTCTATCGCTTTGTAGCCTTCTGGCGCTTTCGTTTCTTCTAATGTATACTTACCTGGCACTAAGTTTTCGAATGTAACAACACCATCTTTATTTGTTGTTTTCGCCCCTCCAACTATTTGACCATTTTCGTTTTTTAGTCTAAATTCCGCGCCTTTTAGCACATTTTTGCTCTCAGCATCCTTTTTGACTACCTGTAAGCTTCCCAACACTTTCACATTTTTTACTATTACCGGCACTACTTTGTTCTCTTCCACAGTAACTTCAATTTCTTCTTTTAGTAATTTATATCCCTCTGGTGCTTTCGTTTCTTTTAATGTATATTTACCTGGTTCTAATTTCTTAGAGATTACTTTACCTGTCTTATCTGTTCGTAATGTATCTATCTGTTTACCATCTTTATACACTTCAAATTCTGCACCTGGTAATAACTTTGTTTCATCACTTGCATCTACTTTTACAATTTCAAATTGACCAGTTACTTTTTCAACTGATGGTTTATTCCATTTCGGCCAATTAAATTTAAAGTTATGAACTTCAAAGCCATCTCTTTGGTGTAACCCACCAACAAAGGCTTGTCCATTAATTGAACCACCCTTTGTATCTACAACTGCATTAGGTGCAAACACACTACCTACTACACCATAGCCTTTAGTTGTTATTTTTGTAGCGTTTGGAAACGCCCAAATTACTTTACTAGCTAATTCAGTAAAAAAGGAATTAGGGTCATATGTTTGAGATGTATTAACTAATGTGAACCCGCCCTTATCTGTTGTATCATACAAAATTGCGCCGCCACCAAAATTCACTTCTTCTGCATCTGAATAAATAACCATAAAGTCTTTATTACTTACATTCGGAAGATAAACATCACTTACATTAAATGTTTTCTCTCCATTTTGGCCTGAAGAAACGTAAATATTAGGGTTATTTACATCTTCACCGATTCCAAAAGTCATACCCGGTTTTGGCTTATCAGTATGTAATTGGCCCGCATCCTCAATTACACTATCAACGTCTTTTCTAAACTCTTTAAATTTAGCATCAATCTCCGCTTGCTCTTTATAAGAAATACGGTCATATGATGATTTTATTGCACCTTCTGGGTCACCATCTTTTGTCATTGCCACTGTTCCATCTTGAATAATTACTTGTCCTGTTCCCGCTTTCGTAAATTGACCACCTAGTAATAATGCTGGATATCCTTCCTCTACCCATGTTGCTCCAGCTAAGTTATGTGCTCCTGTTGCAGCCGCTAAGACTGTATAACTTGATGCGTTCATATTTTTTTGAATAGCCATCGCACCCTCAATATCCGCACTCGTTGCACTATGATCTCCAAAAATGATTGCATTGTAATAAGATACATCACCTAAACCTTTTAATTCTGGTGTAGCTGCCTCTGCTTTATATGGTAAATGGATTAAAAAATTCATACATACTAATAATACGACTATAAAACTACTACTTAATTTTTTTATTTTTTGATTAAATGATTTCCTCAAAAAATTCATTCCCCCTTTTATAATTCCTAGATTTATGAAAAGAAGCTCATTTCATATATACCAAATCTTACTCACATTAACTTAAAATAATCCATTTAAATAAAACAAAGAAACTCTACAACGAATTAATAACATTACTACAATTCATTTTTGAAATAATACGTGCACTAAACTAACATGCGGAAATGTTTTTACTTACGGAAGCGCAATAAAATTAATCTGAAGAATATTTCACGTGGTGTAACTTTTTCGGTAACATCCTCTACTTTACAACAGTTTTCTAAATGATTCAAGTGAATTGTATGAATTTTAGACACAATTCATCTTTATGAAACGCTTTCATCTCTAAAATAAAACCAATCAAAAAACGTAGCCAAAAGCTACGTTTTTCTTTCATCATTTCGGTGTATTTTTATGATTTTTCAAAAACGGAAGCGGGAATTGCTTACGAAAATGTTCTTTAATCATATACTCTACGCCGTTCTCACTATTTGAACGTGTAATCCAGTCGGCTGCCTGTTTTAACTCTACAGGCGAGTTCCCCATTGCTACCCCGAGCCCTACATTTTCAATTATCTCTAGATCTTCCATGCTATCTCCAATCGCAACCATTTCGTTTAGTGAAATATTTAAATGCTCTCCAAGCAATTGTAATCCGCGTAATTTCGATACATTCTGCGGCAAAATTTCTATTCGTTTCGAATCACACTCAACATACTCGATATCTTGGAATGCTTTTCTTAATGTATTTATCCCTCGTTCTTTTTCACCTTTACTTTGGAAAATAACATCAATTTTTGGCGCCGCTACTGGATGATCACGAAGCGCATCACCTAACGAATCTACAAATTGAACTGGATAAAACAACGGATCTGCGCTTGATAATACAGTACGCGCAATTAAGTTTGGTGTATTTCTCTCACGATTTCCGATTGAAAACCGTTCATGAGAAATACGTACGTTACAATCAAAGTGCTCTAATACTTGCACAATGTTAAACGTCTTCTCTTCCGATAATCTTCTTTGAACGTACGGCTTATCTAACGTTGCTGAAACGAAAGCACCGCCGTGTGTCACTAATATAGAATCTAATTTTAACGCCTTCGCTACTTTATGAGCGGACTGAAAATTACGGCTCGTAAATAATGTAACGTATACATCTTTTCTTTTCACAAATTCAATTGTTTCTCTTAATCCTTTTGCAATTTTTCCGTTGTTGTATAGTAGTGTCCCATCTATATTAAGAGCTAGTAAGCGATAAATCATGTCGCACTCCCCCTCTTCGCTGTTGTACTCTATCCATAATTTATGAAATAAATGTAGCAAATAGAACGAGTTAGAATTACTACTGAAAATTTGGTTTACTATATACATATACACTCAGTAAAGGAGATAGTACAATGCAGGCACCACCTTCCTTTTTTGAAGGCGATACGTTAGAAGTTGCAAAGAAGTTACTTGGACACAAACTTGTACATATTGTAGATGGAATAAAAAGAAGCGGAACGATTGTAGAAGTAGAAGCATATAAAGGTCCCGATGATAAAGCCGCACATAGTTACGGCGGCAGACGAACGGATCGCACAGAAGTCATGTTTGGCGCACCGGGGCATGCTTACGTATATTTAATTTACGGTATGTATCATTGTTTTAACGTCATTACAGCGCCAGTTGGCACCCCGCAAGGCGTTCTCATTCGAGCCCTTGAACCGGTAGATGGAATAGAAGAAATAAAACTAGCGCGCTACAACAAAACCGACATTACAAAGGCGCAGTATAAAAATTTAACAAACGGTCCTGGCAAACTATGCCGTGCCCTCGGAATTACGTTAGAAGAACGAGGCGTATCCTTACAAAGTGACACATTACATATTGAACTCGTCCCAGAAGAAGAACACATATCATCAAAATATAAAATAACAGCAGGGCCTCGTATTAACATCGACTATGCAGAAGAAGCTGTACATTATCCGTGGCGTTTTTATTACGAGGGGCATCCGTTTGTTTCAAAGAAATAAACGATATCAACGATTTTCCGAATATATCTATCGTAACTTACAATATATCAACGGTTTTTCAAATATATCTATCATAACTCAAAATATATCAACGATTTTTCAAATATATCTATCATAACTCAAAATATATCAACGATTTTTCAAATATATCTATCATAACTCAAAATATATCAACGATTCGAAAAGGAATATCGAATAAAAGAAGACTGTTCCACAATGGAACAGTCTCTCCCTTATTACTCCGCGCCTTCCGCAGTCGCAATGTTATCCTCTAAATTTTCTCTAGATAATTCAGCCGCCATAAAATCAGCTGTTTCTGGAAGTGCTAAATGCATATGAGCTTTTTGACAAATTTGGATCGTACAGTTTTCAACAACATAATCGAAAACATGTCCGCCCCCGCTTCTTTCATCATCAATATAATGTAAGTGGAAACCAGCTACACCAATACCTTGCGCATAATCTGGTGTCCAAAAGCCAGCTAGCGTACCTTCTGTATTTTCAAATGAGAAGATTGGTTGTGATTTCGTCACTTCAACGAGCGGTGTATACGGTTTTTCTTGTCTTGGAACAGTTCTCGTTCTTACTTCACGGAACGTACCATCCATTCTAATCGCATAAAATAGGTTTTTACTAGGCATCAATTCATGTAATAAAGCTTCCACTTCTTCACGATTCATCGGACGCTCTATCGTATAACTCATTTCTTTTTCAAAAAACGTTACAGTCGCAAATGGTGTTGTTTCTTCCGGTTCTACTTTTTCTGCTGAACCGTCTGAACGTAAATGATAAAATTCGTTATCAAATGCGATCATTTCACCATCTAATTGATCAAATGTGCCGATGCCGAAATCACCGCGTTCTTTCAATTCCTCAAAGCTAATCACACCATCATATATACCATCTAATAGCGCAAGCATTGTAGATGTTTGATATACTTCGTTATTCGTTTTCGTTCTTTTTGCATCAATATCAATGAATTGCGCAACAGTCATCTCAACCATGCCTCCATTAGTTTAATTGGTTTGGTAATAATTTTTCGCTTAATTTAATGTTGTCACGGTAATCGATTGGAATATCAATAATGACAGGACCATCTGCTACTAATGCGGCTTTTAATACGCCCTCTAATTCATCTGGCGTGTTAACACGAAGACCTGTCGCACCGAAACTTTCTGCATATTTTACAATATCAACATCGCCGAACTCTGTAGCTGATGTTCTACCGTATTTCATCATTTGTTGGAACGCAACCATATCATACGTACCGTCTCTCCATACAAGATGTACGATCGGAGAATTTAAACGTACCGCTGTTTCTAACTCCATCGCTGAGAATAAGAAACCACCGTCACCTGATACGGAAACTACTTTCTTACCTGGTTCTACTAAAGTAGCAGCAATTGCCCAAGGAAGTGCAACACCTAACGTTTGCATACCGTTACTAAATAATAGTCTACGTGGTTCATAAGAACGGAAACATCTTGCCATCCAAATGTAATGGGAACCGATATCACATGTAACAGTTGTATCGTCATCAATTAAAGAACGCAGTGTACGAATCACTTGAAGCGGATGCGTAACACCTTCTGAAGCACGATTCGGAACTTCTGCTTGTTCTGATAATTTCGCGCGTAATCGTTCTAACACTGCTTCTGATTTCGTACTTAATACAAGTTTCGGTAATTTCTCCGCGATACTATTTACAGTTAAGGCAATATCACCAATTAATTCACGTTCTGGTTGGTAATCATGGTCGATATCTGCTTGATGGTCATCAAGATGAATAATCGTTCTGTCTCCAAGTTTATTCCAGAATTTCGGATCATACTCAATTGGGTCATAACCGATAGAAATCACAAGGTCTGCCTCTTCTAGTAAAATATCACCTGGTTGGTTACGGAATAAGCCAACGCGGCCAAAGAAATGATCTTCTAACTCACGTGAAATGGCGCCAGCTGCTTGATATGTTTCAACGACAGGGAGTTCTGTATCCGCAATTAATTCACGAACGGCTTTCGTCACTTCATTTGTGCTCGCTCTCATACCGAGTAAAATGACCGGTAATTTTGCTGATTTTATTTTGTCTACTACATATGTAACATCATGTGTGGGAGCGATTCCAAGCTGTGGCTTAGAAAGCGCACCGATAGACCCTACAGTCGTTTCCGCAGTCATAACGTCTTGCGGAAGACTTACTAAAGTAGCGCCTGGATTTGTAGAAGTCGCACTTCGGAATGCATTCGATAGTGCTTCTGGCACATTATCTGGATGCTCTACTTCTACGCTATATTTTGTGATTGGTTCGAATAGTGCAGCATTATCCATCGATTGATGCGTACGTTTTAATCGATCCGTACGCGGAACTGCACCAGCTAAAGCAACAACGGGATCACTCTCTGCATTCGCAGTAACAAGACCTGTCGCTAAATTTGATGTCCCTGGTCCTGAAGTTACAAGACATACGCCCGGTTTCCCTGTTAATCTACCAATCGCAGCTGCCATAAATGCTGCGTTTTGTTCATGACGACAAACAATTAACTCTGGTCCTCTTTCTTGCAGTACATCAAATACAGAGTCAATCTTCGCTCCTGGAATACCGAAAACATGTGTAACACCTTGTTTAATTAAACAATCAACAACAAGATCTGCTCCTTTTGTTTTTGTCTTCACGTCGTTTGCTTTTACACCTGTACTCAAACTAATCATTCCTTTATTTCATAATGTGTGTAATAAAGATTTTAAATTTCACCTAGTTAATTAATGTGGTGAAGTATTATTTATTATTATATTACAAATGCATTATTTTTCCAAGAATATGAATATGACATTATTTTGACAACCATTAGAGAATGCGCTTACAACCCTTTATTTATCCTAAAATAATATTTTTATATCTCCTCTAAAAATGGACAAAAAACTTCTATCTCATCACAGTATCAAAAATTTTACAGTACCTTGCAAAGAACACTAGCAAATGATATATTTGTAAATATTGGAACACCCATTAATTGGAATGCCATTTACGATTCGTATATCCCTCTTTCAAAAAAGAGAGGATTCTCAGCTATAATTCATCATTTTATAAAGGAAAGTGATTATTATGAACAAAAGTGAATTTTTGGAACAACTTAGTTCTTCCCTGCGGAATATGCCTAATGTAGAAAAGAAAGATATTATTTCAGAGTACGAAACTCATTTTATTAGTGGTAAACGAGATGGAATATCTGAAGAGGAAATTTCTAAAAAACTAGGAAACCCTAAAACGATTGCTAAAGAACTTAATGTTTCATATGCAATACATAACGCTGACAATAAACGAAGCTTTAAAAATATGATAACCGCACTATTTTCTGTTATGGGCTTAAGTGTTTTAAACTTTACCTTTATCATTATCGCCTTTTTCGTACTACTCTTTCTATTACCGATTCTTCTAGCACTTATCATTGCCACTCCATTATTAATTATTTCACCTATTTTATTAATAGGATTAGGATTTTTTAAAGGGTTTCATCAAATTAGTTATTCCGATGTTTACAACGTGTTCATCGCTTTTTGCAGCGGTTTGCTCATATCCGTCATATCTTATCAAATGGTAAAACATCTATACGCAACTTTAGTAAAGTATTTAAAATGGAATGTAGCTATTTTACAAAGATAATAATGAATGTACAAGGAGATTAATATGAAAAAGTATATTTTATATCCACTCATGTTACTTACAATTTTATTCCTATCAGCTTGTTCAAACAGTGCACAACCTAAGGAAGAAAACGATATACAATCTATTAAAGATGTTACGATTAAAATTCCGGAAACTATATTCACTTCCTCAAAAAAGAATGAAACTATTAATGAAGATGAAATGAAACAAAATATAAAAACTTATTTAGATTATAGCGGAGAATTATACGAAAACACCGTTCCACTTTCGTCAGCCATGTCTGACGAGAATATCACCGAATCCGACCGAGAGAAATTACAAAAACTAATCGATTTAGCGCAACAAAATGATGCGAACTTCCATCATTTTATTAGTAACAATACGATCCCTGATGATTACAAACAGCCTTCAAAGGAAATCCATGATTATATTTCAGCGTCTACGGCACTTTCAGTAGAACTAGAGCAAGAATTAGAAAAACTCGCTCAAGATGGTAACTTGTTCAAAACTGATTTTTCTTTTACAAAACGCTTTGAACAAGTTAATGGCAGGAAACAAAAAGAAATTGAAAAGTTTTTGAAGGAAAAGAACATTGATACTGAGTATTTCAAGAAATAATGATATATACAAATAGAAACCACAAAAAAGACGCCCCATACAAGGGGCGTCTTCCACTATTACGCTTGTTGTTGCGCGTTATATAAATCTTCAAGTGGCTTCATGATAATTTTGTTAACGTCAGTGATAACGATGTTTAGGCGTTGTTCAGTTTCCATTAACTTTGTAATTTTAGCATCTTGTTGAATGCGAACTACAACTTCTTGTGCTTGTTGGTTGTCTTCTTCAGTGATTTCTTGACCTTGCATCATTTTTTGTTGTAGACCAAGTTGCATTGTGCGGAACTCATCGAATAAGTTCTTTGAAGCTGCATCAGCTTGAACTGCTGCGTAGCTCTCTTTTAACGTTTTGAAATCTTCGTTTTCAGCGATTGCTTTTTGTAATTCATATGCTACATCATGAATGTTTTTTGTCATTTTATTTTTCCTCCTTTAGAAGGCTAGCGCTTTTCTCTCGCACTGCCTTTTACGTGCATTTACATACGCACCTCTTCTTACCATATCAAACTATGCAAGAGATGTGAAGAAATTTCACTTTTATTTCTATGTACTCACCTTATTATCTAAGAAACAACAATAACAGTCCTTGCACGAGTCCGATCATTCCGCCTAATAATGCTCCTAAATACGTAATCATTTTCAATTCATTTTTTGTAATGGACAGGACTAAATCTTCTAGTCTCTCCGTTGAAAATGTGGAGACTTCTTGCTGGACAATTTCCGCAAGATGGAGATTATTTAATATACTCGCTACGTTTTCTGCCCCCCACTTCAAGCCTTTCGTTACTGCACTTGGGACTACCTTTTCCATGATTGTTTCTCGAACCGGCTCACATACTTGCTGCACAGATTGGTTTAAAAACTTACTCACTGTTTCCTCAACTTTAACTGCTGACAATATGGAGCTTACAATCATTTCTTTTTCTACAAACGTTTCTAATTCTTTTACATCTCTTCCTTTTAACTTTTCCCACTCTTTTTGCAGTACATCAGTTAAAAGCTGCTTTGTGCCATCTTGCCCTAAAAACTTAATGACTTCTGGCTGCACACGATCCACTACACTTACATTCCCTAAAAACATTCCGACTAAGTTAAGTAGAGTTCCCCTAGAAGCAAAGAAATCATCAACCATTTTTGAAAGACGTGCTTTCCCATCTTCACTTTCAAAAAACCTACTTCCTCGCTCTAAAATAAACGCCGAGACATTTGGGATCGCATTCTCTATTTTTTCATGAACAGAATGAGGTAAAGCTTGTTCCCATGTATATGTATAGTACTCCGCTAAAAATGCCTCTATTTTTTCTGTAATCACATGCTCGATTTTGCTGATTGCTTCTTTTTCTACATGCGCTACATTCCATTTTTCTAACATTTGTCTTAACGACTGTTCATTCGTCATTACTTTATCCACTTCTACTTGTGCCCATTGGATTAAACCTTTTTGAAACTCTGCATTTGTTAACTTCTTTCCGATTCCTTCTGGCGTTAACAAATGCTCGACAACCATTTTCCCTAATTGAACAGCAAGCTCATCACGGCGCTTCGGAATTAATCCTGGGGTAAATGGCACTTGAAACTTCCCAATATAAATAGGGCGATGCGGACGAAATAACATTTTTATCGCTAAATGATTTGTAAATCCTCCAATAATTGCTCCGAGCCCTGTCGTCGTTAACATACTTAACCATATATTCATTACAATCAACCTTTCGCTTCTCCAAAACTATAGCATATCATCATACGGACAAAAGTATAATGGTATAAAAACGTATTTGCAATATATAGCTTCGCCTATTATGTCAACATTTTGTTAGTAAAGGAGTGATTTCGTTGGTTCTCGGTATTTTAACTTGCTGGCCTCATTATGAGCAAACGTATTACACCGAAATCGCTAAACGCGCTCGACTTTATCATAATGTCGTTGCCCAGTTTACGCCATTTGGTATTGATCCTAAAACAGATCTTATTTCTGGTCTGATTTATGATACAGATACAGGGAAATGGAAAGAGCAAACATTCCCTATTCCTTCTTATATATACGATCGTTCTTCTTTTAACGAGGAAACAGACTTCGAAAAAGCAAAGTCAATTATTCACTCATTACACAACCGTCCTTCCACTACTTTTTTAAATAACACACTCATTGACTTAAGCGAACTACATGATGTATTTCTCACGAATAAAAAATTATCTCCTTATATACCAAAATTTGAAATAGCAACGATACAAAATATTTTCAAACTGTTATTAAAAACAAAAGATATTATTATACGTCCTACTCATACACATTCCACTGAAAGTCTGTACCGGGTCGCTTATAAAAATAAAACGTTTCATATCGATACAATAAATGACGCCTATCATACTTCTACTCCAATCAAACGGACAGATGAATTTATATCTTGGTACAAACGTAACATACGCTCAGCACGTTACATCACGCATACCATGCTGCAACCACCAAATCAATTAACATACCCACTCCATATTCGAACCATTTTGCAAAAAAATAAAGAACGCGAGTGGAACGTTATCGGTCAATTTATACAAAAAAGCTCATTTCCAAATCAACTTTTACTTTCGGCAACGGATGATTCCTCTCTGCATTCATTTTCAAAAATTAAATACGTACTATCTAGTACCGGTGTACAACTACTACAAGACGCTTTACAAGACATTATAAATGAAGTGTTTCAAACACTAGATGCATCTTATTCTTCGTTATTCGAGCTAGAGCTTTCCACCATTATGGATCAAAAAGGGGCAATTTGGCTTATGTATGTCAACACGATTCCCCCGTACGAACATTACATTCGTCATAGTGATTCATTAGCCGAAAAAATATATCACGGACCACTACAGTTTAGTCGCTTCACACCATAATGAAAGGGGGGAAACCCATTTTGAAAGAGCACATATATACATTAAATATTTCAGATGAGCATCCAAATAGTATTACTTTACCTTATATTTTTTCCATTACACCACCGATTACATCCCTTTCCTTCGGCGTACGCCATGTTGCAAGTGAAGATGTAAAAATTCATTATTCCTTTACTCGCGAAATCAGTATCGGACAACAAATTGCAGAAAAGCTTTTACTTCCTCATTCCACTACTATCCATGCATTCACTCAAAATGAAACCATTATTTTCGGACCATTAATCGGGATTTTTACAACTGGTTTTAACGATGATTCTTCTAATCCTTTAGGAAACCGTTCAACTTCTCTTGGCGAGTTACTAACGCCGCCATTCACTTTGCGACCATTTGTATTCGTTTTTGGTGTGCAACATATAGACTGGGAAGACGAAACAATTGAAGGATATTTCTTTCAAGAGCAGCAATGGATAAAGAAAAAAGTCCCTTTACCGAATGTCATTTATGACCGATTACCAAATCGTAAAGCCGAAAATTATAAACCAATCGTAAGAGCAAAAAGAAAATTAGAGCATGACTATGCTATTCCATGGTTTAATCCAGGATTTTTTAATAAATGGGAAGTGCATCAACTTCTTATGAAAGACGATTCAATCATGCCATTATTACCAAACACAGAAACATTTCAACACTTCGAACAAGTAGAACGATTTCTCGGTACGTATAAATCCATTTACATGAAACCGATTCACGGCAGCTTCGGTAGAAATATTCATCAACTATTTTATTCTCAAGCAGAGAATTGCTACTACTGTCGTTATCGCGAAAATGAAGAAAATAAACTAAGAAAGTATCAATCATTAGAAACGCTTCTGAACCATGTGTTGAAAGGACACGATTTAAAAAAGTTTATCGTACAACAAGGTATTCCCTTACTTCGCTTCGATGGGCAACCTGTTGATTTCCGCATTCATACAAATAAAAATCATTTCGGTCAATGGATGGTCAGTGCAATCGTTGCAAAAATTGCTGGCAAAGGTAGCTTAACAACGCATGTAAATAGCGGTGGTGATACAAAATTACTGCAAGAACTTTTTCCAGACTCAACGAAACAAGTTCAAATTGAAAATAAATTAAAACATACAGCCTTACAAATCAGTTACGCGCTCGATGAACAAGTAACCGGAAATATTGGAGAAATTGGTTTTGATATCGGCTTAGACACGCAGGAAAATCCGTGGCTCTTTGAAGCAAACTCTAAACCTGGGCGAACTGTATTCCAAGATGAAAAGTTAAAAGAACAAAGTGAACTGACGCGCCAATTATTTTACGAATATGCCATCTACTTAACTGAACATTCTTTGCGCGATGCAAAAGAAAAAATGTCTCAAATAAAATCAGAGACTTCCTCAAACAACGAGCATATCCCGTCCCCTATGATTCACTCACAAATACGAAAACAAAAACTTCCACCTCATTCATAAGGTGGAAGTTTTCTATTTATACCAGTTTCACTACAACCTCTGTTTCCACATTACACACCCCGCAATAAAAAACATGATTGCAGTATTCATTTGAATTATTATGTGTGAATCCATCTACTGCACTTAATAATTCTTGATCCATATACGCACTATAATCGTCTATGTAATCTACAGCCTTCCCATAATCTTGGAGTATACTTTGGCAATTTTGACAAGAATATGTTTGTGATTCTAATGCGTTGCAAAGCGGGCAAATTCCCATCATGATTCCTCCATACGTTATCATTTACAAGCAGATCGAAGAGAGTATCTAGCCACGTATAGCGGCGGCCAGTTCCTTTTTCTGCCCCATCCCTACTTAAAAATAGAACTATGAAATTGCTATCGATTTAATTGTAATAAGTCATAAATAAGAAGTTAATGATTTGCCCCCAAATAACAGGATACAAAAAGAAAAACATATTTCATATCGCTCTTAGTTTAGCCTTCTTTCTAAAAAATACAACGATTACTCTTATTTCATAATTTACGAAATCACTACGATTTTTTTACAAAATTTACAAATTATTATTTCGTATATCTTTCTAGGTAACATCCATACTATGAGTACAAACTTAATTACCGATGGATTAGCGCCAAACGGGGCGATAATCTGGTTCAAATCCAGCTAGTCCAACCAAAAAAAATTTTTATAACTCTAAGGAGGATATATTCCTATGGCAAACCAAAGTTCTTACAATCAATTAGTAGTACCAGGAGCAACAGCTGCAATCGATCAAATGAAGTACGAAATCGCTCAAGAATTTGGTGTACAATTAGGAGCAGATTCTACGGCTCGTGCTAACGGTTCTGTTGGTGGAGAAATTACAAAACGTCTAGTTGCAATGGCTGAGCAAAGCCTTGGCGGATTCCAAAAATAAATATATATGGCAAAAAGGTCTCAAGGCATATGCCTTGAGACCTTCCTTCATTTATTGCAACATTTGTAAAAACTTTTTCGTACGTTCTTCTTTTGGATTTGTAAATACATCTTCTGGTGTACCTTGTTCGACAACGACACCGCCATCCATGAAAATAACGCGGTTCGCAATTTGATGCGCAAAACGCATTTCGTGCGTTACAATCACCATCGTCATGCCTTCTTTAGCAAGTTCTTTCATTACTTTCAGAACTTCTTGAACGAGTTCAGGATCAAGCGCTGACGTCGGCTCATCAAATAATAAAACTTCCGGCTCCATCGCAAGCGCGCGAGCAATTCCAACGCGCTGTTGTTGTCCGCCTGATAATTGGAACGGATATAAGTCTATTTTATCCGCAAGACCAACTTTTTCAAGGAAATAGTTTGCTTTTTTCTTCGCTTCTTCTTTCCCCATCTTTTTCACTGTAACGAGCCCTTCCATTACATTTTGAAGTGCTGTTAAATGCGGAAATAGATTATGGTGCTGGAATACCATACCTGTTTGTGTACGAAGATTGACAATATCTTTCTTCGATACTTTTTGAGCGAAGTCGAGCTCTTTATTACCGATACGAATACTACCAGCGTTCGGCGTTTCTAGCACGTTGAGACAACGTAAGAATGTCGTTTTACCAGATCCAGATGGCCCGATAATAACAACAACTTCCCCCTTCTCAACTGATAAATCTATATGCTTTAGTACGGTATTATCTCCGAAACTTTTCTGTAAATGTTGAATTGAAATCATAAAAACAAAAACTCCTTTTATGAAAGGGTTATTTTAGAGTGTAACGTTCTGAACGTTTTTCTAATATTTGTTGCACGATAGATAATAAGAAGCAAATTACCCAATAAATAAGACCTGCTTCGAAATAAACAATTAAAAACTCGTAGTTCATTGCCGCAATTTCCTGCGCTTTTCGGAACATTTCTGTTACTAAAATTAACGATGCTAACGAAGTATCCTTCACTAAGCTAATAAATGTATTGGAAAGCGGCGGAATGGATACACGCGTTGCTTGCGGTAAAATAACACGTTTTAACGCTTGCGGGTATGTCATCCCAATTGTGTAAGCTGCTTCCCACTGCCCTTTCGGAATAGAAAGGATAGAAGCACGAATAATTTCTGATGCATATGCACCGACATTTAATGAAAATCCAATAACTGCTGCTGTATATGGCTCAACTTCAATATTAAGAGTTGGAAGACCATAGAAAATAATAAATAATTGTACAAGAAGTGGCGTTCCGCGAATGATAGATACATAGATACGAGCAATCCATTGTAAAATACGACTACCTGAAATACGTGCAAGCGCAGTTAACGTCGCAAGTATAATCCCGATAATAAATGTAATAAGCGTTAATGGAATTGTCGTAAACACAGCTTCCTTCAGCATAGGCATGAAGGAAGACTGCATAATATCTATCCAAGTAGACAATCGATCTGAAACCAATGCACTACTTAGATACATTTTCACCGAACCATTTTTTCGCTATTTTGTCGTACGTACCGTCTTTTTTCATATCTTCTAACGCTTTGTTTACTTCTTGTACTAGCTTGTCGCTACCTTTACGGAATAAGAATCCACTTTGTGACGCTTCTTTTTCTGTATCTACAATTTTAATTTTTGCATCTTTTTTCGTTTCTAAATAGTTTAACACTGATAATTTATCATTAATTGTGAAATCAACACGGCCAGTATTTAATAATTCTGCCGCTTGGCTAAAGCCTTCTACATTCGTGATTTCCGCACCATTTTTCTTAGCAATATCTGCATAGTTACTTGTTAAAGATTGTGCTGCTTTTAACCCTTTTACATCAGCAAATGTAGCAGGTTTATCTTTATCCTTCGCAATAACTAATACCGCTGAAGATGAAACGTATGGACTAGAGAAATCATATTTCTTTTGACGATCTTCACGAATACCAACTTCATTCGCAACCATGTCGAAACGTTTTGCATCTAAACCAGCAAGTAAGCTATCCCATTGTGTTTCTTTAAATACAGGTTTTACTCCTAAACGTTTTGAAACTTCTTCTGCTAATTCAACGTCAAATCCAGTTAATTTATTACTTGAATCGTGGAATGTGAACGGTGGATATGTACCTTCTGTTCCAATTACAAGTTCACCACTTTGTTTTATCTTTTGTAACGCATCTTGATTAGCTGTATCTTTTTTCTCTTCTTTACCGCAGCCCGCTACAATCCCGATCGCTAATGTAGTTACTGCAAGTACTGAAAATAATTTTTTCATAATGGTAATCCTCCAAGTATTCTGATAGGAATTTAAAAACTATATTGATTGTATGCAATCTTGAACAATTTTTCAATGAAAATGTTCTTATTTAGTTTATCCTTTTTCTTCATAATCAAACAAAATGGAAAAATAACGCTACATACAAAAAATAAGTAACATTTTTTAATATAGCATTTATAAAGAAAAAGGTAAAACAATACTTCTTATTTAACTGCCCTGATTCACTAAAAAAAGAACTTGTGAAAATCACAAGTTCTCCTCCACCTATTAAGCGCTCTGATTACCTTCCATTTGCGTTTTGTACATATCGTAATAACGCCCGCGCTTTTTCATTAGCTCTTCATGAGAGCCTTTTTCTAAAATCGTTCCTCTATCAAGCACAATAATTTGATCCGCGCTTTTAATGGTTGAAAGACGGTGAGCGATAATAAATGTCGTTCTTCCTTTTTTCACAACTTCTAGCGCTTGTTGAATCATCGCCTCTGTTTCTGTATCAATACTAGACGTTGCTTCATCTAAAATTAAAATGGCCGGGTCAAAAGCGAGCGCTCTAGCAAACGATATAAGCTGACGTTCTCCGGTTGAAAGTGTACTTCCTTTCTCTGTAATTTCTTCATTTATATTGTTTGCAAACCGTTCAGCACCAACATCACGCAATGCTTTTACGATACGCTCTTTTGAAATTTTTTCGTTCTCTAAGCTTACATTAGAAGCAACTGTCCCGCTAAATAAAAACGGATCTTGCAGTACGATTCCCATATGCTCACGCGTTGCTTGTTTCGGCATCTCTTTTATATCGTGTCCATCAATTGTAAGCTTTCCTTTTTCAAACTCATAAAACTGAAAGAGTACATTCATAATCGAACTTTTTCCTGATCCAGTATGACCGACAAGTGCCACTGTCTCTCCTTGTTTCGCTTCAAAAGAAATATTTTTTAGCACTTCATCTTTTCCATTGTAAGAAAATGACACATTATCAAACTTCACATTTCCTTGTAAGCGAGGCATACGTTCTTCTTCTACTGCTTCCCCTTTTTCCT
This sequence comes from Bacillus sp. 5w2, assembly GCF_054353775.1. Classification (NCBI taxonomy): domain Bacteria; kingdom Bacillati; phylum Bacillota; class Bacilli; order Caryophanales; family Bacillaceae; genus Bacillus; species Bacillus sp. 5w2. The sequence continues at coordinate 16,975 of NZ_JBTIWT010000032.1, forward strand.
CTAACAGTTCAAAAACGCGCTCTGATGCAACACGCGATTGTTCTAAGTTTGCAAGCTGATTTACCATATTTGTAATAGGTGAGAACAATCGTGTTAAATAATCAACGAACGCATACAGTATCCCTAGAGAAATGACGCCTGAAGCACTTAATGAAGCACCACCGAAATACCAAATCACACCTGTGAAAGCGATATTTCTTAATACAGACACTAAGTTATGCGAAGTTGCTGCATTTAAATTCAAAATTTTATTTTGATACTTAAAATAATCGCCATTTAATTCTTCAAACTCTTTTTTCGTTTCACGCTCTTGACGGAACGCTTGAATTATTGGCATCCCTTGAATGGATTCATTCACTGTTCCGTTAATATCAGATAAACGTGAACGCATTTTATGATTGTATACAGACGCATATTTTCTATAAAGAATCGCCCAAACAATTAAAATCGGGATAATTAATAAACATAACGACGCAAGCTTCACATCTAGTAAAAATAGCGCAGCAAATATTCCAATAATATAGATGATACTAGAAACGAATGTCGCAAGTACCGTTACATATAAATCACGAATGGCTTCCGTATCATTCGTTACACGCGATACAATTTTTCCTGCTGGTAAATGATCGAAATAACGAATTGGCAATGTTTGAATATGAGAAAAGACATCTTCCCTCATAATTTGAATAATTTTGTTCGCTGCTTTCTGTAAGAAAAATTGCTTTCCGTATGCAAATAATGAGACAACTACTAATAAAGCGAAATAACCACCACCAAGTAATAATAGGGGGTTTATTTCTGGTTTATAAAAAGCAAACACTTCTTCTTTCGTTAATGCTTTCGCTTTATACACTTGCACCGCCTTACCATTTTGAACGGTAATCATATCACCTTTTACAGAACGTGACCCTTCAACATTCACTTTATTCGGTACAAAGTAGTATTGAAAACCGACTTGCATCACGCGTACTTCTTTTCCTTTTTTCTCACCTTCCTCAAAGCGATCACTTCGCTTATAAAAGGTGCCATTATACGAAACAGCCTCTGCACTCTTTTCTGTTTCATACCAAGGTTTCTCTATCCCGACGATATGATCGTCAATCATCGTTTTCGCGACGAGAGGACCCGCAAGCTCTGCGATGACGAAAATAAATAACATTAGCATCGCTGCAAAAATTGCCCCTTTCACTTTCATCGCATATTGAAACAATCGTTTTGAAACACTCATATTTTCACCCCACTATCCGCACTTTCACTTTCCCCTTGTTGTCTTTCAAACTGCTCCGCATACCAGCCTCCGCTTTTAATAAGCTGATCATGCGTACCTTCTTCCATAACTTCGCCTTCATCCATAACGAGAATCCAATCCGCATGTTGTACGGCAGATAAACGGTGGGTCGTAATTATTGTCGTCTTTCCGCTTCTCTCTGTTCTTATATTCTCAATAATCGCAGCTTCAGTACGAGCATCGACAGCTGATAAAGAATCGTCCAAAATTAAAATTTCCGGATTTTGAATAACCGCTCGCGCAATCGAAATCCTTTGTTTTTGCCCTCCTGATAAAGAAACACCCTTCTCTCCAACGAGCGTTTCTAACCCTTCTGGTAAAAACTCTAAATCCTTTTTAAACGCCGCAATTTCAATCGCTTTCTCGAGTTCTTCTTCCGTCGCTTCCCTATTTCCAAATAAAATATTTTCTCTCGCCGTTTTTGAGAACAAAATATGTTCCTGAGGTACATACCCAATCCAGCCGAGTACATTTTCATTCGTCATTTTATCTAACGTCACATCAGAGACTGCAATATCCCCATCTCCAAGCGGATATTGACGAAGAAGCTGACGTACAAGCGTCGTTTTTCCGCTTCCTGTTTTTCCAACAACCCCAAGCGTTTCTCCTTGTTTTAAGGTAAACGAAACCTTCTTTAAATTTGTTTCAGTTGATGAAGGATATGAAAAGGTAACTTCATCAAACTGGATATAATCCGGCTCTTGTACAAGCTTTGGATTTTTTGGATTCTTTACATCTGGTTCATACGCTAACGTTTCATTTACTCGGTCTAACGAAGCGTTTCCTCTTTGCATAACATTAATTAATTCGCCAATTGCAAACATCGGCCAAATCATCATCCCTAAATACACGTTAAAAGAGACGAGTTCACCAAGTGTCACCTTCGATTGAAATACAAGATATGCGCCATACACTAAACCAATTAAATAACTAAGGCCAACAAGCATTTTCACAGTTGGCTGGAATAATGCATCAATTCTGGCTACCTTCATATTTTTTTCGTAGACGTCATCTCCTAACTGATGAAATCTTTCTTGATCTGCATTTTCTTGTACGTATGCACGAATAACGCGCACACCAGCGATTGATTCTAATACTTTATCGTTCATATCACCGAACGCATCTTGCGCAACTGTAAATCTTTCATGCAATTTCTTTCCATATATATTCATCGCATACGCCATAATTGGAAGCGGTATAAGTGCCGCAAATGTAAGCTCCCAACTAATTGTAAATCCCATCATAAAGACAATCGTAAGCATATATAAACTCGAATCCACGAGCGTTAATATACCGAAACCAGCCGTCATAGCAATTGCTTTTAAATCATTCGTCGCTCTCGCCATTAAATCGCCAGTACGATTTTTTTGATAAAACGTCGGTGTCATTTTAAGTAAATGCCCCATAAATTTAGAGCGCATCGTCTTCTCCAGTACGAATGCACCGCCAAACAATTGATGTTGCCAAACGAATGTGAGGCCATATCCAACTATCGTAACCCCTATTAAAATAAGAATAGATTGCATAATTGCTTCGTTCGTTAACGTTCCTGTTTTTATATTATCAATCGTAACCCCTAACACTTTCGGAGGAATAACCTCAACTATATTCACAATTAAAAGAGCCCCAATGGCGATACTATATCTCTTCCAATGCTCTTGAAAAAACCATTTTAACTTTAGTAATACTGATAACAATGTAACCTCTCCCTTCTCGTTCTCGTTTCACTCTCATATCTTTATCCACTATCCAGACCCATCATATTTACATTTCGTAACCCATACAATCTCATCACATTTTTCCACCTTCCAAAGTTTGTTTTATCGTAACCATACAAAGTATGGAAACAAGCAAATTAGACAAAAAAAAGCATACCGCCGCTTGACGATATGCACAAAAATGCATAAAAGCGTACGTTACGATATACGCAACGTACGCTTTTTATAAGACAAAGATGCCCTATATATCCGTACGGGTTGCGTAATGATATGAATGTTTTCTGCCATTTAACAGAGCTAAACTCATTACATTTACGATTACAATCATTACGCACACCCCCTTCATTTATTTTCCATTTATAATCTTACAACTTTATTGAGTATTCTGTCAATTATTTTTTTAGCTATAGAATAAAATAATTTTTTATCACCAAAAATGAAGGGGGTTCATAATACGATACATCCGTTTGAAATAAGAGAATCTTCTGTAAGAAAGGGCATACACAACAAAAAAAGAATAAGAAATCGTTTTCACAAACATTTCATTTGAAAAATGTTATCAAACCCCCTACAATCACCTTATACTCACTCTTACAAGTTGCTATTTTAGGAGGACTAATCATGACAACTAGCAATACGTACAAATTTTATTTAGACGGAGAATGGAGAGAAAGCTCTTCAGGAGAAACAATCGAAATTCCATCTCCATACTTACACGAAGTAATTGGACAAGTACAAGCAATTACTCGCGGAGAAGTAGATGAAGCAATTGCATCTGCAAAAGAAGCTCAAAAATCATGGGCGGAAGCTTCTCTACAAGATCGCGCAAAATATTTATATAAATGGGCTGATGAGCTCGTAAATATGCAAGATGAAATTGCCGATATCATTATGAAAGAAGTCGGTAAAGGATATAAAGATGCGAAAAAAGAAGTTGTTCGTACAGCTGACTTCATTCGTTACACAATCGAAGAAGCTTTACATATGCACGGAGAAAGCATGATGGGCGATAGCTTCCCTGGCGGAACGAAGTCTAAACTTGCGATCATCCAACGCGCACCACTTGGTGTTGTATTAGCAATCGCACCATTTAACTACCCAGTAAACTTATCTGCTGCAAAACTTGCACCCGCATTAATTATGGGTAACGCTGTTATTTTCAAACCAGCAACTCAAGGTGCAATTAGTGGTATTAAAATGGTTGAAGCACTTCATAAAGCTGGCCTTCCAAAAGGTCTTGTAAACGTAGCTACAGGACGCGGTTCTGTAATTGGTGACTACTTAGTGGAACACGAAGGCATCAATATGGTATCGTTCACAGGTGGTACAAACACAGGTAAACATTTAGCGAAAAAAGCTGCAATGATTCCACTTGTATTAGAACTTGGTGGTAAAGATCCTGGTATCGTTCGCGAAGATGCTGACTTACAAGATGCTGCAAACCATATCGTAAGCGGTGCATTCTCTTACTCTGGTCAACGTTGTACAGCTATTAAACGTGTACTTGTACACGAAAACGTAGCGGATGAGCTTGTTGGCTTATTAAAAGCGCAAGTAGCTGAACTATCAGTTGGATCTCCAGAACAAGACAGCACAATCGTTCCATTAATCGACGACAAGTCTGCTGACTTCGTTCAAAGCTTAGTTGACGACGCTGTTAAAAAGGGTGCAACAATCGTTATTGGTAACAAACGTGAGCGTAACTTAATTTACCCAACATTAATCGACCACGTAACAGAAGAAATGAAAGTTGCTTGGGAAGAGCCATTCGGCCCAATCCTTCCAATCATCCGTGTTTCTTCAGATGAGCAAGCAATTGAAATTGCTAACAAATCAGAGTTCGGCTTGCAAGCAAGTGTCTTCACAAAAGACATTAACAAAGCATTTGCAATTGCTAACAAAATCGAAACTGGTTCTGTTCAAATTAACGGGCGCACAGAGCGCGGTCCTGACCACTTCCCATTCATCGGTGTAAAAGGTTCAGGTATGGGCGCACAAGGTATTCGTAAGAGCCTTGAGTCTATGACACGTGAAAAAGTAACTGTATTAAACTTAGTTTAATCTTATATGTAGAAGCTGATCTAGTTTTAGATCAGCTTCTTTTTATTTCACGATTTGTTTTTCCATAGGTAAATTCACACCTTCTACAGAAATTTGATACCCTAACCAACGCTCAGCAATATGTTCAAATGATAAAATAGAGCCTGTTGTAAAAAAGCGATGCTTCGGATTCAAATTGTCAGACAAAATTCCTTTGTGCTGTAAAATAGTGCTTAACTCTATCGCTGTTTCTTCTGCAGAACTAATAATCGTTACAGCCTCTCCTAACTCCTTTTTTATATAGGACTCTAAAAGTGGATAATGCGTACACCCAAGAATTAACGTATCTATATCTTCTTTCGTTAATGGCAGTAAAGCTTGTTTCACTTGCTGCATGACATATGCTGTGTCTTCTAATTGATTTTCTACAACTGTAGCTAAAGTCGGACATGCATGACTATGCACTTCCAAATATGTATCCAGCTCGTGTAATGCTTGTTCGTACATATTAGATTTTATCGTACCTACAGTTCCAATTACTCCAATTCTCCCTTTCTTTGTCACTTTAATTGCAGCTCTTGCTCCCGGATGTATAACACCAATAACCGGGATGGGAAGTGCTTCTTGCAACGCGGTCAATGCTGCAGCTGCACCAGTATTACATGCTACAACTAGAGCTTTTAATGGAAACTGCTTGAGGAACTCAACCATTTCAAATATGAAAGATTGTACCTCCTCTACACTTCTCGGCCCATACGGGCAACGCTCATTATCACCAATATAATAAATGCTCTCTTTAGGCAATTGTCTTATAATTTCACTCGCAACTGTTAATCCCCCAACTCCCGAATCTAGCACACCTATTACTGAATTTTTATGACATGTAGACATATACTTCATCCCCTTCTCAATCTTCTAGCACCAATAATGTTTATTATATTATGAAAATTCAATATTACATAATAATCCCTATCCCTTTTAATCACAAACTCTTCTCTATAATCTGATTATTACCATATCCATTGACGTATAAAAATACATTTGTTACTCTTAAATACGTTAATTTAATATTTAAATCCTCATTCGTATCTCGGTGAGGTAGAGGTTGCAGTCATTAAGAGTATCATTTCAGGAGATGTAGTGGCATTGATGAAGGAATGAGAAAGGAATGATTGCCGAAGTAAGTTGTGTCCACCATGCACACTTGCTGGGTCTGCATTTAATAAGTGCAGAACTGTCACAAACGAAACGTTTCGTTTGTGGAGAGCTATCGAGAGGTATGTCGTGGGTTTCTTATAAGATAGAAAGCATGTAGCGGCAAATTACGTGCTTTTTTTGTTTTGTTTGGAACTTTTCTTCTCTACTAGGAAGACATACATATCTCCTCGCTTGACTTGGTTATACTAACTTTGGAGGTATTTTCTATGCAACAAAAAAAATGGGGATTTTGGGTACTAACAGCTTTCGTTGTCGGCAACATGGTTGGCGCTGGTATTTTCATGGTGCCAAGTACGTTGGCACAAACAGCAAGCCCTCTCGGTGTCACTTTAGCTTGGTTAACAACAGGGTTTGGTGTTTTAATGCTAGCTCTTGTTTTCGGTAATTTAGCAATTCGTCGTCCTGATTTAACAACAGGACCACAAAGTCATGCATATGCTTTATTCTCATCACCAAAAAAGAAAAAAATGGCTGGTTTCAGTATGGTGTGGGGATATTGGGTTGCAAACTGGGCAAGTAACGTTGCCATCATTACATCTTTCGCGGGATATTTATCACTCTTCTTCCCAATTATGAAAGATACACGACTACTATTTTCAATCGGTTCTTTTAACATAGAAGTCGGGAAACTTATTACATTTACGATTTGTTCCATCCTACTTTGGGGAACTCACATTATATTAACAAACGGTGTAAGCGGAGCTGGAAAACTAAACTTCTTAGCAACAACAACGAAAGTAACTGGATTCCTACTATTCATCGTCGTTACTTTATTTGCTTTCGAAGCTTCTAAGTTCGGACAATGGTACACACCGATGATCGATAAATCAGGTGTTTCACACGGTCTACTTTCACAAGTAAATTTAGCTGCTCTTACAACGCTTTGGGCATTTATCGGAATTGAATCAGCAGTACTTTTATCAAACCGTGCTACCTCTCCGAAAACAGTAAAACGCGCAACGGTGGCAGGATTACTTATTACAGTTGCCATTTACTTAGGAATTACAATTTTAACAATGGGTGTACTTCACGTTGATACATTACAAGCTTCTGAACGCCCATTAGCAGATGCATTAAACGCTGCAATGGGTCATGGCGGCGGGAAACTGATGGCATTACTTGCTCTTACTTCCCTATTCGGTTCTATCTTAGGTTGGATTTTATTAAGCTCAGAAGTACCTTATCAAGCAGCAAAAGAAGGTTTCTTCCCTTCCTTCTTCACAAAAACAAATAAAAAAGGAAGTCCAATTTACTCATTACGTTTAACAAACATTATGTCGCAAGTGTTCTTGTTCTCAACATTATCAGGAACCATTGCGGAAGCTTATACATTCGTTATTACCGTATCAACATTAGCCTACCTCATTCCATATCTCGTTTCACCAATCTTCCAGTTAAAACTAGTCGCAACTGGTGAAACATATAAAAATGAAATGCGGGCAAGAATTACAGATGGCATAGTTGCAGTTATCGCACTTTGTTACGCACTATGGGTTATTAAAACAGGAGCATCCGATATAAAAACGTTCCTTCTCGGAATTGGTTTATTCGTAATCGGCTTTGCTTTCTATCCATTAATGAATCGTGATCAGAAAAAAAATAACGAAAAGAAAAACGAGCAAGTTGCATAACGCAATTTGCTCGTTTTTTCTTTTGTAAAACATATATAATAGAACAAAGAGGTGAAAACATGTCAATTGAATCGTTATGGAGCAGTCGCTTCCAACAACATATTCAAAATATCATTACATACTTTGCACGTATGATTAACGGTTTACTATATAGCTTTATCTTCGTTGCCTGTATAGGTGCTTACTATTACGCAAAGTTTCTTAAGACAGCTCCTTCTAAAGGACTATCTTTACTACTCATCACGATTGTACTTACATTCATTATAACGAGATGCCCTATCCGTACATTTATTCAGAAACCTGATGCTGTCTATTTACTCGCACTAGAAGAGAAATTAACATCTTATTTTAAAAAATCTCTTCTATATAATTACATCATTCAGCTTTTCCCATTATTATTTACGTTCCTTATTCTCGTACCACTTGCACTGCAATCATTACAATTAACTGTACCTTTCTTATGTACAATCTTTATCGTTTTAATGATTACGAAAGCTTGGAACATGTACATACATTGGATGTGGCGTGATGGTTATGAAAAAAATATATGGCTGATCATCCGTATTACTTGTAACGCCTTACTCATTTACATGCTGTTTTATTCGGCAAATGTTCTCATATTAGGCGGATTGCTCTTGCTACTTGCTTTCCTGCTTCTATACACGAAAAAACAGCCTACAAAACGAATACCGTGGGATTACATAATCGAACAAGAAGAGAAAATGGACGTTCGTTTTTATCAATTTGCTAGCATTTTCACCGATGTTCCGCAACTGAATAAGCAAGTAAATAAAAGAAAATGGCTTACAAATTGGATTGAACCTTTATTACATAAAAAAAGAGCAACTTTCTTCTATTTACATACACTAGCATTTTTACGTGGAAATGATTATTTTGGTATATATATTCGCTTAGGGTTAATCGGTGCTTTCGCCCTATACTTTATTCCAAATATATACGTAAAAGGTGCTATTGCTTACATCGTCCTATATATGATTTCTATGCAGCTTCGTTCTCTATGGAAATATTTTTCAGGAAATATTATTGTAGCATTATATCCAATTGATACTGAAAAACGAATGCATCAATTTCTTCGCTTAATCTTTATATTGTTAAGTATTCAACTCATTGTATTTTCAATTGTTATACTCATTGCTACGGGACAATTACTGCATGCTTTGATTATTATGGTAATCGGGGTAATCTGGATCAAATTTATTATTGTACCAAAAACGAAGCAACGTATTTCTTCGTTTTAACGAAAAGAAATATCTTAAAAGCCAAGGAGCGAATAAATTTT
>NZ_JBTIWT010000033.1:0-17999 GCF_054353775.1 Bacillus sp. 5w2
ACGTCGCCAAGCTATTTATATCATCGCGGGGTGGAGCAGCACGGTAGCTCGTCGGGCTCATAACCCGAAGGTCGCAGGTTCAAATCCTGTCCCCGCAACCAAATGGTCCCGTGGTGTAGTGGTTAACATGCCTGCCTGTCACGCAGGAGATCGCCGGTTCGACCCCGGTCGGGACCGCCATTTTATATAAAGAAAAGAACGAAACATGTTGTTTCGTATTTTTTTATTTGTTTTAACAAAAAACTAATAAAGACAGTCAAACTATCCTTAGGAAAACTCCTAAGGACTTTTTTATATATTCAAAACCTGTATAATAAAGAGCAGAGAACATTGTGAGTAAAGTAGGTGAAGTCTGTGAGTAAATATGAAATAACAACAAAATCTTCTGAAGAAACACAAAGATTATCAGAAAAGCTAGGTGAACTTGTCAGGGCACAAGATGTAATTATTCTAGAAGGAGATCTAGGGGCTGGTAAGACAACTTTTACAAAAGGACTAGCAAAAGGTCTTGGAGTGAAAAGAGTTGTAAATAGTCCTACCTTTAATATTATTAAAGAATATAAAGGGAGATTACCGCTATATCATATGGACGTGTATCGCTTAGCAGAAAGTGAAGAGGACTTAGGTTTTGATGAGTATTTCTACGGTGAAGGAATTACCGTAGTAGAATGGGCTCATTTAATAGAAGACTATTTACCAAATGAGAAGTTGCAAATTAGTTTATTCCATGCTGGAGATGACACAAGAAAAATTGTACTCGAGCCAATTGGAGATCGATATATTAGATTATGTGAGGAGCTATTACAAGATGAAAGTACTAGCAATTGATACTTCAAATTACGTAATGGGTGTATCCCTTATTGAGGAAGGAAACGTAATTGGGGAAATCATTACAAACTTAACAAAAAACCATTCTGTACGTCTTATGCCAGCTGTAGAACAACTGTTAAAAGAATGCGGTGTAAAACCGAAAGAATTAACTAAAATTGTTGTAGCTGCTGGGCCTGGATCATATACAGGTGTTCGTATAGGTGTGACAGCTGCAAAAACATTAGCTTGGTCACTTCAAATACCAATTGTAGGTGTATCAAGTTTAGAAGTAGTGGCTGCAAACGGTGCTAATTTTGATGGATTAATCTGTCCTTTATTCGATGGAAGACGTGGACAAATTTATACGGGCTTATATACATATGAAGGAGAGCATTTAACTTCTATAGAAGAAGACCGAATCATCCTTATTGTAGACTGGTTGCAAATGTTAAAAGATAAAGGAAAGCCTGTTTTATTTATTGGTAATGATGTTAAACTACACAAAGAAACAATTATCGAACATTTAGGCGATCAAGCTGTATTTGCTCCTTTCACTAAAAATAACCCAAGACCAAGTGAGTTAGCATTCTTAGGATTACAAAAAGAAGAACAAGATGTACATTCATTTGTTCCTAGTTATCTTCGTTTAGCTGAAGCTGAAACAAAGTGGTTAGAAAGTCAAAACAAGTAGGAGCTTGGAGAAGATGGATATGATATTTAGAAAGATGGAACTTGATGATATCGCTCAAATTGTAGCTATTGAAGAAGCATCTTTTTCAACTCCTTGGACTGCAGATGCCTTTCACCGTGAGTTAACGATGAATGAACATGCACATTATGTTGTGCTAGAAAAAGATGGCCGTGTAGTTGGATATTGTGGATTGTGGATAATTATTGATGAATCACATATAACAAATATAGCTATTTTGCCAGAATACAGAGGTCAAAAGCTAGGAGATGCTTTATTGAAAGAAGTTATTTCCGAAGCGAAAGACCTAGGGGTAAAAACGATGACACTTGAAGTACGTGTATCAAATGAAGTAGCAAAACAGTTATACAAAAAATACGGATTTCAAAATGGTGGAATTCGTAAACGATACTATGCAGACAATCAGGAAGATGGTCTCGTAATGTGGGTGAATATATAATGGGAAAAAATACGATTATACTTGGTATTGAAACAAGTTGCGATGAAACAGCAGTAGCAGTTGTTAAAAATGGAACGGAAATTATTGCGAATGTCGTTGCATCACAAATTGAAAGTCATAAACGTTTTGGCGGGGTTGTACCAGAGATTGCATCTCGTCATCATGTAGAAGAAATTACAGTTGTGTTAGAAGAAGCTTTAAAAGAAGCAAATATCACATTTGATGATATTGATGCAATTGCTGTAACAGAAGGACCTGGTTTAGTAGGGGCACTTTTAATAGGGGTAAATGCAGCGAAAGCAGTGGCTTTTGCACATGATATTCCTCTAGTGGGTGTTCATCATATTGCTGGTCACATTTATGCGAACCGTTTAGTAAAAGAAGTTCAATTCCCACTACTATCACTTGTTGTATCTGGTGGGCATACAGAGCTTGTTTATATGAAAGAACATGGTTCATTCGAAGTAATTGGTGAAACAAGAGATGATGCAGCTGGAGAGGCATATGATAAAGTAGCTCGTACGTTATCTATGCCATATCCAGGTGGTCCTCATATTGATCGCCTTGCGCATGAAGGAAAGCCGACAATTGATTTGCCTCGTGCATGGCTAGAACCTGATTCGTATGATTTCAGTTTCAGTGGATTGAAATCCGCAGTTATCAACACTGTGCATAACGCAAAACAACGTGGGATAGAAATTGCACCGGAAGATTTAGCAGCAAGTTTCCAAGAGAGTGTAATAGATGTGCTTGTAACGAAAGCATCTCGTGCAGCAGAAGCGTATAGTGTAAAGCAACTGCTTCTTGCGGGTGGAGTAGCTGCGAATAAAGGACTTCGCGCACGTTTGGAAGCAGAATTTGCGCCAAAAGAAAATATTGAGCTAATTATTCCTCCGCTATCTTTATGTACCGATAATGCGGCAATGATTGCAGCGGCAGGTACAATTGCATATGAACAAGGAAAACGTGCTACATTAGCTTTAAATGCAAATCCAGGATTAGATATTGAAGCATAGTTATGCACAAAATTAACCACAGCCTGTGGATAAAACCCATATTATCTGTTGATAATGTGGGTTTTGTTGTGTATATAAAATGTTGATAACTTTTTCGTTGATTGTGGATAATGTGGAAAAGTAATTTTGAGGTTTATTTTATAAAGGTGGATATGTGCATAAACTTGTGGATAAAGTAGATGAAGTCTGACCTTTAAATGTATTCTTTTTTGGGAAATAAAAAACAAGAAGATATCCTTAAAAAACATTTTGAAATATGCTCTAATTATAGATGTCGCTAACATTGTCAAACTTTGTCGGCAGATTGATATTTTGTGTCGAATCGTTGATTTGTTTAAAAAATCGTTTTGACAATATGACGTTGATTCCAACTAGAAGATAAAAAGGATGTCGCATAGTCAAAAATCCCGACTTATGAGACATCCTCTTTATCAATACTTTTATAAATGCAATTCTTCCCATTCTGCCATACAAGCTTCCAGTTGCTCTTGTAGTGTTTGCTTTTTCGTTGTAATTTCACTAGCCTTTTCATAATCTGCATATATTTCTGGTAAGCAAAGTTGATCTTCTAACGTAGCAATTTCTTCTTCAAATTCTATGATGTTTTGTTCTAGTTCCTCAATTTTCCGAGTGCGTTGACGCTCTAATTGTTTACGCTCTTTTTCTTCGAGATAATTTAATTTTTCTTGAGCTACAGTTTTTTGAACAGGTGCCTGATTTTCTTGCTGTTCTTGTTGTTCAAATTCTGCACGTTCGATCATCTCATTCTTCTTTTCAACGTAGTAATCGTAATCCCCTAGATATTCCTGTGCACCTTCTGTTGATAACTCAATAACAGTTGTCGTTACACGATTAATAAAGTAGCGGTCATGTGATACGAATAGAAGAGTTCCTGGGTAATCAATTAAAGCATTCTCCAAAATCTCTTTACTATTTAAATCGAGATGGTTCGTAGGCTCATCGAGAATTAATAAATTCGATTTTTGCATCATAAGTTTTGCAAGAGCTAATCGAGCTTTTTGTCCACCACTAAGAGAAGATACGGGCTTTAATACATCATCTCCTGTGAATAAGAAGTTACCTAGTATCGTGCGAATTTCTTTTTCAGGCTGCAATGGATATTCATCCCATAATTCATTTAAAACTCGCTTAGAAGATGTTAAGTTAGCTTGTTCTTGATCATAATAGCCAACAGAGACATTGGATCCGAAAGAAACATCACCATTTAGTAGAGGTAACTTATTCACAAGTGATTTTAACAATGTGGATTTCCCGATTCCGTTCGGTCCAACTAAAGCAACACTATCCCCGCGAGTTAAGCGCATTGTTACATGTTCAATAATCGGATCCTCATCATAGCCGATGGTTGCATCCTTTACTTGTAAAACATCATTTCCGCTTTGTTTTTCAATATCGAAGTGGAAGGATGCTGACTTAGAATCACCTAATGGTCTTGTTAATAATTCCATTCGGTCTAATTGTTTACGACGGCTTTGCGCACGTTTTGTCGTAGATGCACGAGCTATATTTTTTTGAACGAAGTCCTCAAGCTTAGCAATTTCATCCTGTTGCTTTTCATAACGTTTCATTTCTTGCTCGTATAGCGCTGATTTTAAATCTAAATATTTACTGTAGTTACCAACAAATCGTCTGCTCTCTTTATTCGAAATTTCATATACTTGTGTAACGAGTTTATCTAAGAAATAACGGTCATGGGAAACGATTAGTATTGCGCCAGGATAGCCTTGTAAATATTGTTCAAGCCATGTTAATGTTTCGATATCTAAATGGTTTGTAGGCTCGTCCAAAATAAGTAAGTCCGGTTTCGTTAATAATAATTTACCGAGAGCCAATCGTGTTTTTTGTCCACCGCTTAATGTAGAAATCGTCGTCTGATGCGTTTCAACTGGGAAGCCAAGCCCGCTTAAAATCGAACGAATATCTGCTTCGTACTGATAGCCACCTTGATCTTTATAATCTAATTGTAATTGATCGTAATCAGCTAATAATCTTTCATATATAGCCTCGTTTGAAAAGTTTTCTTCTTTTCCCATCTCTTGCTCTAGCCTTCGAAGTTTTGTCTCCATTTGCTGCAAGTGTGTAAAGACGGTTAACATTTCATCCCAAATTGTTAAAGATGTTTCTAACCCGGTATTTTGAGCTAAATATCCGATGGAGACATCTTTCGGTTTTATAATTTCGCCACCATCATGGGATAGCTCACCAGCTATTATTTTTAATAATGTAGATTTTCCGGCTCCATTTCGTCCGACTAATGCGATACGATCTTTCGTTTGAACTTCCAATTTTATGTTTGCAAGAATCGTTTCTGCACCGTATAATTTCGAAAGCGCGTTTACTTGTAATAAAATCAATGTTTTCACCTCAAATAATTTCTTAACTTTGCCATGTTTATATTTCTCAATCATACTAAAAATAGTGTATAGTTTAAAATAAAGAGAGAATACTTCTTTTCTTTATTATACAGGGAAATTCATGAGTGCTAAACTTCTGTATTTGATTCAAGCATATGAATAAAGATAGGAAGAGAGGAGAGGTTATATGGATCAGCACAAAATTCCACAGGCCACTGCCAAACGATTGCCTCTATACTATCGATTTATCCAAAACTTATCTCTTTCTGGTAAGCAACGTGTTTCATCAGCTGAATTGAGCGAAGCGGTAAAGGTTGATTCCGCAACGATTCGAAGAGATTTTTCATATTTTGGAGCGTTAGGGAAAAAGGGTTATGGATATAACGTAAATTATTTATTATCATTTTTCCGTGAAACACTCGACCAAGATGATATAACACGTGTAGCACTTATTGGAGTAGGTAATTTAGGGACCGCTTTCTTACATTATAATTTCACGAAAAACAATAATACAAAAATTGAAATGGCGTTTGACGTTAGTGAAGAGAAAGTCGGAACAGAAATCGGGGGCATTCCTGTATATCATTTAGATGAATTAGAAGAACGTTTATCAACTGATATACAAGTGGCAATATTAACAGTACCCGCTACAGTAGCACAATCTGTAGCAGATAGATTAGCGGAAACGAACGTGCATGGTATTTTAAATTTCACACCAGCGCGCTTAAATGTGTCAGACAATATAAGAATTCATCATATTGATTTAGCAGTAGAATTACAAACACTTGTTTACTTTTTGAAGAATTATCCACAATAAAACGCAGAGGAAGCGACCTCTGCGTTTTATTATTATTTTTTCTTTGTGAATTTAACTAAGATAAGGCGAAGTGCCAAATTAAAATCAATTGTTGCCATAACTGCAAATAGTATTGTCCACATATTCCAGATTGTATCTGTTACGTTCGTAATGGCGAAGCGTGTAAAGATACATCCAAGAAGGAAGTACAATGCAGCCATGAATAATGGCGAGTTTCTCATACTAAAAATCCTCCGATAAAGCCTTGCATTTTTTCAGCTTCTTTAATCATTTCTTGAATTTGTTCATTACTCACTAAAACTTGAGCAATTGCAACTAATGTATTCATTGCAACATGGGCTGCAATTGGAACGATAATGCGCTTCGTTTTTACATATAAAAAGGCGAATACGAGCCCCATAGCAGTGTATACCAATAAGTGAGTAAAATCAAAATGAATTGCTGCGAATACGAGAGAACTAATGATAGCAGCAATAAAGAAATTAAACTTCTTATACAGTGTACCAAATAAAATTTTTCTAAATACGATTTCTTCCAAAATAGGTCCTATTATAGATATAACGATAAGGAACCAAGGTGTCGTTCTTGCGATATCCATAAGTCTCGCTGTATTTTCAGATCCAGGTTTAATACCTAATACATACATTTCGATCATACCGGCAATACTTTGCGAGAAAAATGCTAAGAAGAATCCGATAAAAATCCAACCAATCGTAGCTGGAACAGTAGAGCGCTTTGTATCTAAATGTCTGTCGCGAATATCAGCTTTAAGTAAACAAAGTACGATACATAATGCAATAAAGAAGCTAATGATTGCCCAGTGTCCAGTTATGAGTTGAAATTTCTCTTCTCTAGTAAATCCCCTGTTATCATAAAGTCCAGTTTTCAGCAGAAGTGGTAATCCAGCAATGGATGATAACTGCATTAAAATGTATGTAACGATAACCCACCAATATTGTTTTTTCAAATGGTTTAACCATCCTTTCTAACTCTAGTGTATGAGATAAGGTAGGATAACATGTAAGTATGCTACCTACGATATAAACCTCACTTAAATTATGTTTTTTTCGTAAATCCTTATTTGAAATGATAATAGAAGACAGGAGAAAGTTGTGTGTATAGCGAAAACAACTTAGGGTGTCCTTTCATATTGTAACATACGAGTAGTGGAAACAACGATTCATATAGTAAAGGTAGAAGAAGAGGGACTCTATATAGAAAAGTGTATAGCTTAATTTGCGAAAAAATTATGATTTTTTTACTTGCAAAAGAAATTGAGATTATTTATTATTATAAGTGTGTTAGCACTCGGGTGAGTTGAGTGCTAATAAATAAAATTTACATAACAAAATGAGGAGGTTATTGTTCATGCTAAAGCCATTAGGTGATCGCGTTGTAATTGAGCTTGTTCAAGCAGAAGAAAAAACAGCAAGTGGTATTGTATTACCAGACACTGCAAAAGAAAAACCACAAGAGGGTAAAGTTATTGCAGTAGGTACTGGTCGAGTGCTTGAAAATGGTGAGCGTGTTGCTTTAGAGGTAGCAGCAGGTGATCTTATCATCTTCTCAAAATATGCAGGTACTGAAGTGAAATACGAAGGTACAGACTACTTGATTTTACGTGAAAGTGACATTTTAGCAGTTATCGGTTAATTATATAAATCTTAAAAAATCCAAGGGGGTCAATTATTATGGCAAAAGATATTAAATTTAGTGAAGAAGCACGTCGTTCGATGCTTCGCGGTGTCGACACTCTTGCAAACGCAGTAAAAGTAACGCTGGGACCAAAAGGTCGTAACGTTGTACTTGAGAAGAAATTCGGTTCACCACTTATTACAAATGACGGTGTAACAATCGCAAAAGAAATCGAATTAGAAGATGCATTCGAAAACATGGGTGCAAAATTAGTAGCAGAAGTTGCTAGCAAAACAAATGATGTAGCTGGTGACGGAACAACAACTGCAACTGTATTAGCGCAAGCTATGATTCGTGAAGGTCTTAAAAACGTAACAGCTGGTGCAAACCCAATGGGTCTTCGTAAAGGTATCGAAAAAGCTGTTACTGCTGCAATTGCAGAATTAAAAACAATTTCTAAACCGATCGAAGGTAAATCTTCTATCGCACAAGTAGCTGCTATTTCTGCGGCTGACGAAGAAGTTGGTCAATTAATCGCTGAAGCAATGGAGCGCGTTGGTAACGACGGCGTTATTACTTTAGAAGAATCTAAAGGATTTACAACAGAATTAGACGTAGTAGAAGGTATGCAATTTGATCGTGGATATGCATCTCCTTACATGATTACTGATTCTGACAAAATGGAAGCAGTTCTTGATAACCCATACATCTTAATTACTGATAAGAAGATTTCTAACATCCAAGAAATCTTACCAGTATTAGAGCAAGTGGTACAACAAGGTAAACCACTTCTTATCATTGCTGAAGATGTAGAAGGTGAAGCATTAGCTACATTAGTAGTGAACAAACTTCGTGGTACATTCAATGTAGTAGCTGTTAAAGCTCCTGGATTTGGTGACCGTCGTAAAGCAATGCTAGAAGATATCGCAATCTTAACTGGTGGCGAAGTAATCACTGAAGAATTAGGTCGTGACTTAAAATCTGCTACAGTTGAATCTTTAGGACGCGCTGGTAAAATTGTTGTAACGAAAGAAAACACAACTGTAGTTGAAGGTATTGGGAATTCACAACAAATCGAAGCTCGCATCGGTCAAATCCGCGCGCAATTAGAAGAAACTACTTCTGAATTCGATCGTGAAAAATTACAAGAGCGCCTTGCAAAACTTGCAGGTGGCGTAGCGGTAATTAAAGTAGGTGCAGCAACTGAAACTGAGTTAAAAGAGCGCAAACTTCGCATTGAAGATGCACTTAACTCAACTCGTGCAGCAGTAGAAGAAGGTATCGTTGCAGGTGGTGGTACTTCACTTATGAACGTATACACGAAAGTAGCTTCTATCGTAGCTGAAGGCGACGAAGCAACAGGTATCAACATCGTACTTCGTGCATTAGAAGAGCCAGTTCGTCAAATCGCAATCAACGCTGGTCTAGAAGGATCTGTAGTTGTAGAGCGTCTAAAAGGCGAAAAAGTAGGCGTTGGTTTCAACGCAGCTACTGGTGAGTGGGTTAACATGCTTGAAACTGGTATCGTAGATCCAGCTAAAGTAACTCGCTCTGCACTTCAAAACGCAGCATCTGTTGCAGCTATGTTCTTAACAACTGAAGCTGTAGTAGCTGACAAGCCAGAACCAAATGCACCAGCAATGCCTGACATGGGCGGCATGGGCATGGGCGGTATGGGCGGAATGATGTAATAAGCATCACTCTGTGAAGCTGTGCAATGTATAAATAAATAATTAGAAGGCTACTTCCTTGGTAAAAGGAGGTAGTCTTTTTTGTGTTGTTAAATTTTGCATACCAAGAATTTCTGGAAGACCGTAAGTTTAGGAATACAACGGAGGTAAATATTCAAAATTATAAGGTTCTCTTAGGTGGTTTTATTGATTACTGTCACGATAATGACATTTTGAATGTTGAAGAAGTAGAATTAAGGATGTGCAGGAACTAATAAAAGAGTATGCGGATAAAGTTCTGGATAGAGTAGATGTAAAAAATGATTATCACGATTCGTATACAGCATCTAAAGTATTACGTGAAGAACTTAAGGATGCAGCGCATCATCTAACGCCTTGGAACGACAGTAGGGCAGAAAAGGCACAAAAATATTAAAGGAATTTAGGATAGACCATGATTCGGCGGCTAACGGAGTATTTTTATCTTATAAAGTGAATGAATACGTGGTTACTGAAGTCTTACACATAGGCAATCATAGTTCAGAGTACATACTTGAAGTAGAGAGGGTATGAAGTCTTATTAAGAAACGAGGCGGTACCCAGGAAGATATTGTTGAATCTTTACATGATATAAGAGAACGTTTATTGAATGGTGAATTAAAATTAAATAAATCGAAGAAAGAGTAATCTTATTTATACTAGAAAAATAGCAAAGGAGAGTAAAAATGAAAATTTGGGAATTAAAGAGTTCATTTGATGACTATGAATCCTTTCAGCTATTGAATTTAGAAGGAGATTCTAAAAAATATTTTGAAGGAAAAATTGACTCGGCAGCAAAAGCATCTGATTCATGGGGAGAAATACGTATTAAATGTGTAGAAGAAGGAAATCAAAGTGATTCCCCTCATTTTTGGGGAGAAGTTGGTACACCAATGGTTAGTGAGAAAGCTAAAAAATTCTTAGAATCTATGCTGGGTGATAATGTAGAATTTCTTCCCCTAATTCATGATGTGACGGGCGAAGTCTATTATATAATTAACGTTTTAAATGCAATAGATGCTATTGATTATGAAAAAGCTATACTAAAGAAATTACGCTCTGGTTTAGTAATAGACTTCAAAAAATACGCATTCTTATCTAATATGGTTAAGAACCAAACAATATTTAAAGTTTACTTAAATGAAATATTACATATTCCTTCTGTTTTTGTATCAGATGAGTTGAGAAGTGCAGTTTTAGAAAGTGATTTAAAAGGTTTTGAATTTGTAGAGGTATGGGATTCAAAAGTGGACATGTAAAAGAAAGTCCTAAAATAACTGATAGAAGTTGAAATAATGGTTTGCATTAACTAGACACTTATAAGATGGAGATAGTGTAGATATAACTTGGTCTATACCCAAATATAATACCTATACTAAAAGTGAATAAATACTCTTAGTAAGAAGTTTTTTAGCAGAAACTTATCAGACGGTACTTATCTAGAATTTGATAAACCATCTGGCACAGTAATGAAAACATATAATGATTTCATTACAATGCTTGAGGAAGCATTGAAAAAGAGTCCTTCTTTAATACGGAGGTATTAACGCTATGTTTAACTTTTTGAAAAAACATATTGTAGCAGACGAAAGTATTAAATCTAATCAAACCCCTATTTTTTACCCTTTGCCAAAAGAAGAGATAGCAGAAGCAGGGGATTTGTTAAAAATACAGTTCCCTAAAGAACTAAAACATTTCTTTGAGGAAATTGGTTATGGATTTTTAAGTACCAATAGAAATTTAATCAATAGATTTATGGACCCGATTTCAGTTGCAGATTTTCGTTTAAGACAGGATATTTATGAACATAATCCAAACTTGGATGATACAGATGATGAAGAATCATTGGTATTTTTCGAAATTACGGAAATTAGTTTTTTAACAATTAAATTTAAAGAGGAAAATGAATTAGGCCAATGTCCTATTTACTCTGAGGATGAGAAAATAGCGGATTCTTTAGAAGAATTTTTAATTAAAATGGACGAAAACCCTGACTATTATATTTAATCTTATTAATAATTGCTTTAAGGCTTAGGGTTTGAGAAACAGCTAATTATGAATAACAAAAAGCTTATGTATAACTTGCATAGGCTTTTATAATGTCTATTAACCCTCTTATTTGAGGTGTATTTATGTCAGCGTAAGAGCTAGAACAGGTTGATGAAATTCTTAAAGAAGCTGGTTACGGTTTTCAGTACATACATAAGTCATAATGTATTAAAAATTTTTATACGGATAGGTAAACATAAATAGGAAGAAACTGATGATACAACTTTACAACTATTAACCACTATTTTTCACTTGAAATATAATTTTCAAGCTAAGAAGTAGTACTGCTTCTTAAAATATATACATAGCTAAACTAACAACTTTAGCTATAGTAGCCGACAAGCCAGAACCAAATGCACCAGCAATGCCTGACATGGGCGGAATGATGTTTTTTTATGTTTTTTAGCAAAGGAAATGAATTTCTGTAGAATTTTGTCGCTTTCTCTCTTGACCATATAGATACTTCATTGTTAGAATCTAGGAAGATAATATAAAACGATCCTTCATATATCCTCAAAGATAAGGTTTGAGAGTCTCTACCGGGTTACCGTAAACGACCTGACTATGAAGGCAGTGTGTCTTATATTTATAAAGAGCGGAGACTATCTTTCTTTATAAAGCCAGACCCCTGCCTTTTCTTTGTTATGAGACTAGAGGCGGAGGACTGGCTTTTTTTATTATATTAGTAATGCTTTTCGCCAAATTGGTGAAAATATTTATATACGAGAACTAACGTTGGGGTGATTATTTTGAAGAAGCAGCACGATACAATTATCGTTTTAGATTTTGGGAGTCAATACAATCAGTTAATAGCACGTCGAATTCGTGAGTTCGGTGTATACAGTGAACTTCATCCACATACAATTACTGCAGAAGAAATTAAAGCAATGAATCCAAAAGGGATTATCTTCTCTGGTGGACCAAATAGTGTATACGGTGAAGGTGCATTACATTGTGATGAAAAAATCTTTGAACTAGGATTACCGATCTTCGGAATTTGTTACGGTATGCAGCTTATGACGCAACACTTTGGTGGTAAAGTAGAGCGTGCGAATCACCGTGAGTACGGAAAAGCTGTTCTGAAAGTAGAGAACGAATCAAAATTATATGCGAATCTTCCAGAAGAGCAAGTTGTATGGATGAGTCATGGTGACTTAGTAACTGGTTTACCTGAAGGATTCGTAGTAGATGCAACAAGTGAGTCTTGTCCAATTGCTGGTATGAGCAATGAAGAGCAAAACTTATACGGTGTACAATTCCACCCAGAAGTACGTCACTCTGAGCACGGTAACGATTTAATTAAAAACTTCGTATTCGGCGCATGTGGCTGTTCTGAAGGATGGAACATGGAGAACTTTATCGAAGTAGAATTAGAAAAAATCCGTGAAACTGTTGGAGACAAAAAAGTACTATGCGCACTTAGCGGCGGTGTAGACTCTTCTGTTGTAGCAGTATTAATTCATAAAGCAATCGGCGACCAATTAACATGTATTTTCGTTGACCATGGTTTACTTCGTAAAGGTGAAGCGGAAGGCGTTATGAAAACATTCAGCGAAGGCTTCCACATGAACGTTATTAAAGTGGATGCACAAGAACGTTTCATGAACAAGTTAAAAGGTGTAGAAGATCCAGAACAAAAACGTAAAATCATCGGTAATGAATTCATTTACGTATTTGATGATGAAGCTTCTAAATTACAAGGTATGGACTTCCTAGCACAAGGTACACTTTACACAGACATCGTTGAAAGTGGTACAGCAACTGCACAAACCATTAAATCTCACCATAATGTTGGTGGTCTTCCAGAAGACATGCAGTTCAAATTAATTGAGCCTTTAAACACGTTATTTAAAGATGAAGTACGTGTATTAGGATCAGAACTAGGAATTCCTGATGAAATCGTATGGCGTCAACCATTCCCAGGCCCTGGTCTTGGTATTCGTGTATTAGGTGAAATCACAGAAGAGAAATTAGAAATCGTTCGTGAATCTGATGCGATTTTACGTGAAGAAATTATAAAAGCGGGCTTAGACCGCGAAATCTGGCAATACTTCACTGCGCTTCCTGGTATGCGCAGCGTAGGTGTTATGGGTGACGAGCGTACTTACGATTACACAGTAGGTATCCGTGCAGTAACGTCTATCGACGGTATGACAGCTGACTGGGCACGTATCCCTTGGGACGTATTAGAGAAAATTTCTGTACGTATCGTAAACGAAGTAAAACACGTTAACCGTATCGTGTATGATGTAACGAGTAAGCCACCAGCAACTATTGAGTGGGAATAGTATTATAGTAAAAAAGATCCATCTATTGCTTAGGCGTAGATGGATCTTTTTATTTATGTGTTTAATACGAACGAAATTATAAAAAAATATAAAAATGTTCGTTTTTAAATTGACAAAAGCGCTTATGCGAGTTAATATGAGTATGTAATTCAAACGAAAAGTGAATATTATGCCGTCGTATAATATCGGGGATATGGCCCGAAAGTTTCTACCTAGCTACCGTAAATGGCTTGACTACGAGGCGTTTAGATAAAGATGAGGGGAAACTTGTCTTTATTCATAGAACGCTTCCATGTATATGCAATGGAAGCCTTTTTTATTTTTAATAGATAAAAGAGGGCTAGGGAGATTACGGCGAGTAATCATATAACGGGGGAAACGTAAGATGAAACGCTATTTTCAGTTTGATGAACTCGGCACAAATTATAAAACAGAGTTCATAGCAGGTTTAACGACATTTTTATCTATGGCTTATGTACTATTTGTCAATCCTGCTACGCTGTCACTTGGAAATGTTAAAGGGTTACCGGCAGGTACAGGAATGGATCCAGGTGCAGTATTCGTTGCTACAGCATTAGCAGCAGCAATCGGTTCGTTAATTATGGGTATTTTCGCGAAGTATCCAATTGCTTTAGCACCAGGTATGGGAATTAACGCGTTCTTTGCTTATACGGCAGTGTTAACGATGGGGATTCCGTGGCAAACAGCGATTGCCGGAACATTAATGTCAGGTATTATCTTTATTATTCTTACTGCTTCAGGTATTCGTGAAAAAATCATTAATGCAATTCCATCAGAGTTAAAGTTCGCAGTAGCGGCAGGTATCGGATTATTCATTGCTTTCCTTGGATTCCAAAATGCTGGAATTATCGTGAAAAATGATGCTGTCCTTGTTGGGTTGGGGGATTTAACAAAGGGCACAACGTTACTAGCAATCTTCGGGGTTGTTACTACAATCATCTTCATGATTAAGAAAGTTAATGGTGCAGTGTTTTACGGTATGATTCTTACGGCAATCTTAGGAGTAGCAACAGGATTGATAGATACTCCGAAAGCTGTAGTGGGAGCAATACCGAGTCTAGAACCAACGTTCGGCGTGGCGTTAACGCACTTCGGAGATATTTTTACAGTTCAAATGGGGATTGTTATTATAACGTTCTTCTTTATCGATTTCTTTGATACAGCAGGTACGCTTGTAGCGGTTGCGAATCAAGCAGGATTAATGAAGAACAATAAATTACCACGTGCAGGAAAAGCGTTATTTGCAGATGCGATTGCAACTGTAATTGGTGCGATCTTGGGTACATCAACAACAACGTCTTACATTGAATCGTCTGCAGGAGTAGCAGCGGGAGGACGTTCTGGATTTACAGCAGTTGTAACAGCAGGATTCTTCTTACTGGCACTATTCTTCTCGCCATTACTAAGTGTTGTAACGCCAGCTGTAACGGCACCAGCTTTAATTATTGTAGGAATATTGATGGTTTCTTCCTTAGGGGAAATTGATTGGAAGAAATTCGAGATTGCAGTACCAGCATTCTTTACAATTATCTCTATGCCACTTACGTATAGTATCGCAACTGGGATTGCGATTGGATTTATCTTCTATCCAATTACAATGGTTGTGAGTGGTCGTCGTAAAGAGGTTCATCCGATTATGTATGTTATGGGAGTTTTATTCGTACTATATTTCATCTACGTTCGTAAATAAAAGGGGTTTTTTAAAAGGTCTAGACTTAAGGGGAGTCTAGACCTTTTTTGCGTCTTCAGAAAATCTTAAGGATTTCCGAGCGTTTTTCTTCAGAAGTTTTCCTATAATAGAAGTTAGGGATTAAAAAAGTAATGGGGGAGATATTGTGGCAAATGAAACAATACTTGTCGTAGATGATGAAAAAGAAATTAGGAATCTTATTACAATCTATTTAAAGAATGAAGGATATAAAGTACTGCAAGCAGGAGACGGAGAAGAAGGGTTACGTCTCCTGGAAGAAAATGAAGTGCATCTAGTCGTATTAGATATTATGATGCCGAAAGTAGACGGTATCCATATGTGTATGAAAGTAAGGGAAGAAAAAGAAATGCCAATTATTATGCTTTCTGCGAAAACGCAAGATATGGATAAGATTTTAGGACTAACAACGGGTGCAGATGATTACGTAACGAAGCCGTTTAATCCGTTAGAGTTAATCGCAAGAATTAAATCTCAGTTACGCCGTTATATGAAAATGAATGGTTTCGCTATACAAAATGAGGACGAGCTAGAAATTGGAGAGATGAAAATAAACATCTCAACCCATAAAGTTATTGTGGATGGAGAAGAAGTGAAACTGACCCCGAGGGAATTTTCGATTCTAGAATTACTAGCTCGTAATCCGGGTATGGTCTTTAGCGCGGAACAAATTTATGAAAAGGTTTGGAACGAAAGATCTTTCCAGTCGGATAACACGGTAATGGTTCATATTCGGAAAGTACGTGAAAAGATTGAGGAGAATCCAAGGAAACCTAGATATATAAAAACAGTATGGGGAGTGGGGTATAAGATTGAAAAAGATATTTAATCCATTTACTTATGTAAGGAAAACAAGACAACTAATTGAGAAATTAGTAAAGAGCGTACGGAAGAGTATAAGAATTCAATTGATTACTACTTTTGCTGCTTGTGCGTTATTAGGAGTTTTGTCAGCAAAGGCAGCTGCGCCATTTTTTGAGAATGCGAATCGTCAAGCGACTATCGATTATCGGGCTGGTATGGAACGAATTAATCACCAAGCTCAAGGAGCAGCAAATAGTTCGGTTCATGAAAATAAATTAGAAGCTATATCCAATATGATCGAAATGGAGAATCAAAATTTAGAGCGAGGATCTAGAGCTTTAAAAATATTGGTTACTGATGAGAGTGGTAAAGTTTTATATAAAACGAAGCAGGCGCAAGAAGAGCAAATCGATTTGCATAATACGATTCGTAATGCAGCATCATTTGCGATTAACTATTCAAATGGTCGAGATGTATTTGAAAATACGAGAAAAGAATTTATAGCTTTTTCACCTATTACAATAGAAGATAAGAATTTGTATATGTTCGTTAGTGGAATACCAGATGGTGTAGTAATGTATGATACGCAAGAAGGACCATTCCCATTTTTAATTGGTGTACTCGTGTTCATTTTCTCTTTCTTCTATATAACAAAGAGAAAGATGAAGCAAATTGAAGCGATGGCAGAAGGTGTAAAGGAAATAGAAAAAGGAAACTTAGCGTACCGTATTGAGAAGAAAGGTGAAGATGAGATTGCGTCTTTAACTGAGAATATTAATAATATGGCGGAAGAGCTTATGAATAATATAGAAAAGGAACGTAAATTAGAGAAGCAAAAGAATGAGCTTATTACGAATGTATCTCACGATTTACGTACACCGCTGACTTCTATTATGGGTTACTTGCGATTACTTAGAGATTCTAAATATGAAAATAAAGAACAACATGATGAGTATACGAGAATTGCTTTTGCGAAGTCGGAGCAGTTAAAGAACTTAATAGAAGATTTATTTGAGTATACGAAGTTAACAAATGAGCAAGTTGTATTGGAAAAACAAGAGGTTTGTATAAATGAGTTATTGGAGCAATTAATAGAAGAGTTAGTACCGCAGGCAGAAGAGCATGGACTTACGTTTGTTAAGAAGTTTCCTGAGGAACGTGCCTATGCAGCGATTGATTCGGAAAAGATGGTCCGTGTATTTGATAATCTATTAATGAACGCGATTAAGTATAGTAAAGATGATGGGGAGATAAAGGTTTCTCTTCAAAGGCAGCGCCGGGATATACAAATTGTAATTGCGAATCATAGTGAAGAGTTTACGAGAGAAGAGTTAGGGAGTTTATTTGAACGCTTTTATAAGAAAGATCAATCTAGAAGTAGAGTAACAGAAGGATCGGGACTTGGATTAGCGATTGCGAAAAGTATTGTTGAGTTGCAAGGTGGTAGTATTCGAGCTGAATATGAGGATGGTATTATTCAGTTTATCGTCTCGTTACCAATTATAGAAAAATAATAAACGAATAGAATGGCATATGATAAAAAGGCTTATTTTAAAGGGAATAAGCCTTTTTATATTTTTTTAGAAAAACATGTTGACGATTAAGGTTTAGAGGTGTAA
>NZ_JBTIWT010000034.1:0-17582 GCF_054353775.1 Bacillus sp. 5w2
TTTTGTTTCACTTTCCCTCCTTTTATGTCCGTAAAAAAGCAGTCCTCAATCTCTACATTTTGCAAAACGAGATCATGGCTCGCAGTTCCTCGCATTGCGATACTATCCCATGTCTCTTCAATCGTTACGCCTTGTGTATTCTTTGGAATAACAAACTCACCAACTTCATCTCGGCCTTCCATACTTGCTGAAATAATAAAATAATCAAGTACTGGCGCCATCGTTGTAAAAGTTTTTCTTCCATTTATAATCCACTTCTCGCCTTGTTGAACCGCTATTGTTTCTGGTTTTCCACCACGCGTCGGACTCCCTGTTTTCGGCTCTGTTGCAGCCCTGTTAAAGAGCGCCCCGTTACGTACTTCTTCGCAAAACCATTTGAACATCTCATCATTCCAAGAGCGATTTTCCGCTAGCTCTTTCACAATGCCAAGATGCCAGCCAATCGATAATGCAGTAGCTCCGCAGCCTTCCGCGATTTTCTCTTGAAATAAAACGAAGTCATATAAAGAAATCGCACTACCACCAAATTCCTTCGGTAACGTTAATTTCGTATATCCGATATCTTTCAAATCATTTATATTTTCATACGGAAATGATCCTAATTCACTTAATTGATGCTCTCTTTCCATGAACTTCGGAATCAATGTATTTATTTGTTCAATAATGAAAGATTGTTCTTCTGTTTCAACAAATGAGAGTGCCATACTATAATCTCCTTTATGTTCGATTCATAAACCGTTCATTTTGTCATTATGATTATATGAAGCTACCTCTCTATTGTTTCACTATTCCGATAAAAATACAATGTTTTTGACTAATAAGAAAAGTTCCTATTGAAAGATAGGTTCTTTTCTTATTAGTCTCCCTTCAATGCCTTTAACGGCAAAGAGGTTACATATCCAATATACGAGAATAATTCTTTAAAGAAGAATGGTATTTCTGTATCTAACGTTTTATATGCTGATGTCGGCGTTGGTGAAGCATACGCTTCAATATTAATATGTTTTGCGATTCTCATTGCGCGTTTCATATGAAGTGGATCACTTACAATCGTGTATGTGCGTATTCCGTTCTCTATTCCAACTTCCTTCGCATTCTTTAAATTTTCTTCAGTGAAAAGGGATTTTGTTTCAATTAAAATATCTTCCTCTTTTACACCTTGTTTCATTGCATATACTCTTGCAGTACGCGCTTCCTCAAGCTCTGCCTCAAACTTTGTACCACCTGTAAAAATAATCTTTTTAATATTTCCGTTCTTATATAAAGAAATCGCATGATTAATTCTTTCTTTAAATACAGGAGATGGTTTTCCATTCCATGAAGCTGCTCCTAGTACGATACCAGCATCCGTTCTCACGCTATCATCTGTTTTAAAACGATAGCTCCAAATATCGTAAGCTGCGTAACTTACATATAAAATAGCAGAACAAATCATTAGTAAAAATACTTGAAAGATTCGTCTTTTCTTACTCTTCTTATTTTCTTTCATTTGTAATTGCCTCCGTACATCATCCATACTTCTATAAAAAAACATTTTTATCAAATCGTTTGTTTGAATTTATTTAAAAGAAGGAACTTTACTTGTTATTTATATATAAAAGGGTTTTCATTTAAAATTGAGGATTATCAATTCATTTTCATTTGCGGTTTTCATTACATTTTAAAATTCATAAGTTTATTACCATACAACTACATTGTAACGAATTTTTTCTCAGAAGGGAACGATGAAACAAAAGGAATTAAAATAAAGTAGCATTTTGTAAGAAAAAAGGTATATTTTTCATACCTCACGAACAATATACCTTTCAAAACACGAATTATAACTTTTCTTTATACAACTCTAATTTTTCTAACAATTGTTCTTTTACGCCTGGCCATTCACTCGAGATGATACTATACACAACCGCATCTCTCACATAGCCATTCGGCAATTTTCTTTCATTTCTAAGCACACCCTCTTTAACTGCACCTAACCTTTCAATTGCTCGCTGTGCTTTTTCATTTCTTACATCTGTCTTAATTTGTACCCTCAGCATATGCAATTTTTCAAAAGCATACTGGAGAAGCAAATACTTACACTCAGTATTTATACTCGTACGTTGCACACTTGGATGATACCACGTTTGGCCTAACTCGACTGTTTTATCTTCTACTGAAATATTATATAGACGTGTACTTCCTACAATCGTATTCGTCTGTTGATCCACTACAACGAAAGGTATTTGAGTCCCCTTCCCATAACCCTGTATCGCTTTTTGCACATATTGCTGCATATCTTGCGCAGTATCCATTTTAGAGATTAAATACGCCCAAATATCCCGATTTCCTTCTACAATCGAAAACAAACTTTCGACATCCTCACTATCTATTAACCGTAACTTTGCTCTTTCGTGAATGATTTCCATTTGTAAGCCCCCTTTTTCTTACTATATCACACAAAACAATATTCCATTATATAAATAATAAAATATTAAAACCCATTTGTATATGCCCTTACACTTAATTTAATTTTTGATACCTTCTCACATAATCATCCGCAAAACTCTCTAACAAATACCGTGTAAATCCCATTGCATCAAGCTAAATTTATATTGGTTTCATTTCATGTAAGATCTTTCTTTTTCTAAAGGTCTAGTGTACGTTCTTTAAAGTTTTGCATACAAAAAGCGCTATTATTTCTATAAAAGATTATTGTTTTTTCATTTATGGATCAATTTTTCAGTTTGATAGTTTGGATAAATATGGATGAAAACCAAAAAATACTATATGATAATGAAGTGAAACTTTAATCGATGAACGTTTTATAGTTAATTAATATGGGATAAATGGGAGGATATAAAAATGCTAGATCAAATTACCTGGGGAACACCTGGCAGCTTATTATGCTTAGGATTCTTTTTTGCAGGATTAGGAATTTTCTTAAGAAGTATTACATCATATACGAAAAATAAATAAAACATCAAAAAGGTGTACATTTTCACCTGAAAGTGTACACCTTTTTCGTTTTAGAGTATCTACTTGATAAAAATACCAAACAAAAGAATCCTTCTGTAAATGGAAGGATTCTTTTTTATAATTGTATCTTTTTAAAACTTTAAAGTAACTATTCCCGCCTTTCCTTTTAAAGCAACAAATAAGCAATTGGCGTAATTATAAGCAACGTTAATATCGTTCTCTGTACATACAGAATAATAAGTTCCGATACTTTTAACGGAATATCTGTCGATAATATACAAGGAATGGAAGCTGAGAAAAACAATATAGATGATACCGAAACAACCGCAATGACAAACTTTGTTACGAGCGGTGCACCTACAACTAAAAGTGAAGGTAAAAACATTTCCGCAATACCAACAGATGCCGCTTTAGCAGCTAAGTCTGCTTCTGGTAATTGTAATAGCCATGTAAAAGGATAGAAGATATAACTGATCCAATCAAATATTGGCGTGAATTTCGCTAAGACGATACCAATTAATCCTACAGACATAATAGATGGTAAAATCCCCATCGTCATAATAAAGCCATCTTTTAAATTTACTACGATATTTTTCATAATACTCGGTGCAGTTTTCGATACTTCTAACGCATCTTCCCAAGCGCGTTCTAACATTTTCTCTTTATAAACTGGCTCTGGGAACCCTTCTTCTGTTACATATGTATCTGGTTTTCTGCTAAGTGGTGGGATTCTTAAGGTGATAGCAGTTACGATGAATGTTACAACGAGAGTAGTCCAAAAATAAACATTCCATAAATGCATAATGTCTAATGTTTTTGCGATGATGATCATAAATGTTGCGGATACTGTAGAAAAACCTGTAGCGATAATGGCTGCTTCTTTTGTCGTATACTTTCCTTCTTTATACACGCGATTCGTAATAAGAAGTGCAAGCGAATAACTCCCCACAAAGGAGGCAACCGCATCGATTGCTGATCGTCCTGGTGTATTCCATAAAGGTCTCATAATTGGACGGCAAAATGTACCGATAAATTCAAGTAATCCGTATCCAACTAATAACGCTAAAAAAGCCGAGCCAATTGGAACGAGTAAACTTACTGATATTACTAATTTTTCATACAAAAATGGCCCTACATCTTGTGCAAAGAACCAAGCTGGCCCTACTTTCAAACAATATAATACACCAAAAACGACGCCAACTACCTTTAAAATAGAAAAACAAATGTCTACGATAGATGCATTCCATTTTTTCGTATAAAATGGATAAATCGCACCCATTACCATAACAAGTAGTGCGTAATAAGGTACTACGCTCGGAACTGAAGTACGAATCCATGATACGATATGATCAATCATAATGGACGAAGCACCATTTATCGTAACTGGTACGAAAAACATAAACACTCCAACTAGACTAGCGAGTATAAACCGAAGAATGATCCTCTTCTCACTCCCTGTCTTAATTACATTCCTTTTTAATTCAATTTCACTCAAAATTCGACACCTCCTATTTATCTAAATATTCTGTATAATAATGTTACATTCCTTCTTTCCATTTCTAATATTTAGTCATATGAAAAAGCCTATTTTAAAATAGGCTTTTTCTACTACCTCTTATAATCATCAACAATCACTTGAATGACACGATACGATTCTTCTGCCACTTTCTTATTACTAGTCTTATTCGCATCATATGTAATGAACGCTTTCCAAAGTGCCCATCCTCTTGCTCTATTCCACGTTTCTTCATCTATGCGTAATACTTCTTTAAAAACATTTCTACTACTTTTATCAAAAAATGTCCATGCCATCGCTGCATCACAAGCCGGATCTCCCACTCCTAAAATACCAAAATCAATTATGGCACAAAGCTTCCCGTCCTTAACGAGTAAGTTTCCTGGTGCAACATCCCCATGAACCCAAACTGGCTTACGCTCCCACGTTGACTGAAGTGCTAAATCCCAAAGATGCTTTATTACTGTTTCATCAAAAACGTCCTTATTATTTTCGATAGCACCTCTCGCCTCTTCATCATATACAGTTATAAGCCCGCCTCGGTAAAAATTATGTGCTCCAGCTACCGGTCCATTACTCGCATCAATGGATTGCAATTCTACTAAAAACGATCCTAAGTCCGCCGCAAATTCATTTAAGTCACGGACATTTTGTTTCGTAACTGTTTCTCCCTCTATCCACTTATTGATAGACCATGGCCACGGATACGATTCAGATGGATTTCCTTTCGCAAGTGGTGTAGAAATCGGTAAAGAAAGTTCCTTACTTAATATAGGTAACCACTTATTTTCCTTCTCTACTTGTGGTGCATATGCTGCATCACTTGGCAATCTTACACTCATCTCATCCCCTAGATGAAACGTTCTATTATCATGCCCACTAAACTTTACAGGTTTCACTTCTAAATGTGCCCATTTAGGAAACTGTTCCCCTATCAACCTTTTAACTAAATCCGTATGAATTTGATTCATTCACTTACCCCCTTCTTTTTTGAAACTTACTAAGTCCATCTGTACTCCCAACATATTCAAAACCATTTTTCTTATAAAAATCATTCAACGTACGA
Organism: Bacillus sp. 5w2; assembly: GCF_054353775.1. NCBI lineage: Bacteria > Bacillati > Bacillota > Bacilli > Caryophanales > Bacillaceae > Bacillus > Bacillus sp. 5w2. Next base: position 5,538 of record NZ_JBTIWT010000034.1, read on the forward strand.
TTATGCCCTACACAATCTAGTTTCAAAAACTCTTTTTCATGTTGTACATTCTCTTCTACCCACTGTAAAATCCATTCTCCGATTCCATTCCCCTTATACTTCCGTTTCACTGCAAATCTATGAATGTATAAAGAATTAGAAACTTCCTCCTTACCAAAAATACGCTCATCCCATTCATTTTGTTTAGGAGATACGGTAACCGTACCGATAATTTCATCTTCTTTCATAACCACATATGTATATTTCTCTCTTATACCTTCTAATATTTCAGCCGTAGCCTCTCCCCCTAACAGATACTGCCATTGATTCACTTCTTTATGCTGTAGCCACTCTGCTACTTCTTTTAATAGAGTGATAATGCTATCACTTTCCTCTTCCGTAGCAGTTCGAATTGTGTATTCTTCAACTGTGTTTCTCTCCATATTGCCGTTCCCCTTTCATATACTTACCTCTCTCTTTATTAATTTACGTTTTATACATTATATACCAAGATTACTCACTACACCTTCAAGATATCTATTTTACAACTTGTATTCCATCAAAAAACCGTCCCACTACTAGTGAAACGGTTTTAATTCCTTCAATATTCACCTCATCTTCACAAAATAATATAAAAACCACACCGCATGATTTTGTTCATCGGCAGCTATTCTGCGCAACAACTCTTTCAGATGTGCATCCGATGTTTCATCTGAAATTTCCAAGTAAAAATCTACTGTCTTCTGTTCATCTTGTATAGCGAATTCTAATCCTTGTAAGTACGTATTCGGGCATTCTTCTGAAATTTGTGGTTTCGGCTGCTGACCAGTTAAATTTGTATAGATCTGTACAAACTGATGAAAATGCTTTATTTCATCGTTACGAATTTCAAGAATTTGATTTCGTTCCGCCGCATTTGGAGCCATGTTAGCTAATTTCGCATAGCAATTTATAGCACTAAACTCTCCATTAATTGCTTTCTCAATATCACGAATCAGCTTATCATTTTGCCTATACCAATCATAATAATTCGAATTATACATCCTATCCCCTCCGTTATTCCGCATAACATTTTATGCAATTTGAAATAACAGGAGCATGTATAAAATAAGGAACCGCAAATTCGAACGCTTCTATTCTCTTTAACCTATAAGTTAATAAGAAATAAAAACGCTTCACTCCTAGTGAAACGTTTTTATCTCTTATGCATTCACTTCCGTTTTATGTTCCTTTACTATACTACGTTTGAAAGCAGTCGCTAAAATAATAATCATACTTACTACGCCAATCCAAACGAGTACAGTAAGAGGTGTACTCCAGCTTAACCCTTTTCCGAAGAATAATATTTCTCTAAGCCCCTCAATCATAAATCGCATTGGCAACCATGCATACACCCAATCTTGATAAAATGGCGACAACATTTCAGGTGCTAACGATAATAACGGTGCCCCGAAGAATAGTAAGAGAGCAAATACACTGATTCCCTTTAGTCCAACTAATGAAAGTACCGCCGATATCATTAAGAAGAAACTAAACGATGTAATGGATAAAAATAAGGCCGTATCAGTGAAATTTGAAATGTTTAGTCCTACCATACCATCCGCACTCCATGTAAGACCGAACCCAATGACAAGCGCGGCAATGGCGCCTGTTCCGATTTGCTTTAGTTTTAATACAAAGTTTTCGTTTCTTGTACGAAGCGGCATTTTACTTATCGCAATAAAGATAAGCGCTGCGCTCGCTAAACTTGCAATCCATAACGGCTGGAATAAAGAAATTGGTGAGTTACCGTTCGCACTATTTTTTCCGATTTCATTTACATTTGTCACTTTCTTCATAATCGGTGTTACTACATTCGAAACTTGGTCTGCTGTTAAAGTAGCACCTTTCGCTTTCAATCCATCTAATAGTTGTGTACGAACAGTATTGTTCATATTATCAACGATCGCATTTAACATTTGTCCTGCCATAGTTGATGCCGCTGTATTCATTCCTTGATTGATGAATATTTCTACCTCTGGCGAAGATGGCTGTGGTGTTCGTAATGATGCTTGTTTTGTGCTAAAGTCTTTCGGAATGACTAATGCTGCATAATACTCTTGATTATTTAAACCTTTTTGCACGGATTCCTTATTTTTTACTTCTACCCACTTCACCGCAGGTTCTTCCTCTGCTTTTGATGTCTTTTTCATATTATCAACAATCGTTTGCCCCATATTCATTTTCGGTTGATTCGGAATTTCTACTCCTTGATCCTCATTTACAATTGCGATTGGCAAGTTTTTCGGCTTAGGTTGAACGGTTGGAAATAATGTTAATGAAAAAATAAAAACAACAAGTAGTGCAATAACTGGTGATAACAATAAAAGTTTATTTTTAAACATTTTCTTTTCTCCTCCTATCATTTGATTTATAATAACCAACAACGTGTTGTTTATTTATATTTTGAATTATATGTTTGAGTTGAACCTTATACAATAATCAAAAATCGTGAATGTGTCGGTTATAAGACACATTCTTAAAAAGTGTTGAAAAAAATTAAGGAGGTACATGCTTTGCGCGATAGTAATTTAGATTTACGTGTTGTTCGTACGAAAACTGCCATACGAAACGCATTGGTTGAGTTAATTGAAGAAAAAGGTTTTGACGCCATTACAGTGAAGGACATTACAACGAAAGCAAACATCAATCGTGGTACGTTTTATACACATTATCAAGATAAATTTGATTTAATGACGAAATGCCAAGAGGAAATTATGTATGAGTTTTCTAGCATTGCAAAACGGAAGTTTCCAGAAGTTATTGCGGATCTTGGATCAAATCCTTCCCCAACAATGCCATTTTTACTTATCACTTCTATTCTTGAGTTTCTAAATGAAAATAGTGATTTTATGAAAGCTGTACTTAGCCCAAAAGGAGATTTATCTTTCCAAACAAAACTGAAAGACTTTATGTGGAAAACATTATTTGAAGATACGAATGGTGCTCTCATTAATAAGGAAAATTTACTTGTCCCAAGCCAATACTTAACTTCTTATATGGCATCCGCTCATATAGGTGTCATCCAGCAATGGTTAAATAACGGGCAAAAAGAAACACCTGAGGAAATTGCTCATATTTTATCAACAATCGCAGTTCATGGACCTTTTTATGCGGCTGGCTTAAAGAAATGAGCCCGCTTGCTTAGTAATTTCTATTATTTTATTAATAACTTAAAATTTATGTTTCTGTAAAAAAAGCTGTTGAAAGGACTCCCCCTTCAACAGCTTCTCCATTATTATCGATATAAACGAACTGCACCTGCAGAATTATCATCTGCTTGTCCAACTACTTCAAATTTCAGTCCCAGCTTCGGTACTTTACGTCCTGCATCTGGGATTAAGTCGTTCATATACGACTTAGAATCATCAAACTTCGTTACACCTGGTAATCCTTTGTAATCATATGTTCCACGTGTTGGAGATACAACTTTCCATGCTGGCGCTTGGTTAAAGGAGAACGCAGCATCTGCGATTTGGTATCGTGTACTATTTTTTACAGTTGGTTTGCCGTTTAGCGTTCCAACAATTGCCTCTGGGTGAGAGTCAACAACTCCTAAGAAACCTTCACCTGGATGTAGACCCACCCAATTATCTGTAAAGCTTGAGTCTGCATACCATACTACAAGACCTGTATTATATGGTACACCGCTACTATATTTTAACGCTTGATCAGCGCCAGCGTAGTTTCTCCACTCTAAATAGTAGTTATGTTTCTTCTTATCAAAACCATTTGATACAACGAAACCATTTAATTTTAATTTCGCTTCGCCTTCTGTATCATCAGAGAAGACGACATTTCCATCTACAGTTAATGTAGCGTTATCAAGCGTAAAACCGTTCGGTGCTAAACCACCATCTGTAATGTATTCGAATACTAGTTTTATTTTTTGACCTTTAAATTGGCTTAAGTCATATGACTTATCTACCCATTTACCATTCGTTGTGTCTAGACCATTTTTCACATTCTTTTCACCAATGCGATCCACTAACGTTTTCTTATCATCTTCTGTCACTGCATGTACTTCAAGGAAGTCATATTCTGTTTCAATTTCATACAATGTTTTGTAATCAAATTTCGCCTGTGTTGCATTTGTTAAATCAAACATTGGTGTTTCTAATGTTGTATGAAGATTATCGCCTTTTGTACTATAGTAATATTTCTTACCGAATGCAGGTTGAATACCCTTCACATCTTTATCTGGTAAGTTAACCCGAATCAGGCCAGGACGATTTGATTTCGTTACACTTTGATCTAAGTACGTCGCCAAACCGATACCGCGATTTAATTTATCATAGTCAACCTCTACAATATTTGCCCAGTTCCCACCCATGTTTTTTTGAAAATACTCTTTGTTTTGCGGAGAGAAACTCGGTGGCGTTGTACCTGCAATTTTACCAGCCCAACTACCGCCGCTCATAACAGACCAAGAGTTAATTGGCTCACCTGCTCCTGAGTACTTCGTATCATACTCATCTGGAAGGCCTAAATCATGACCAAATTCATGTGCGAATACACCAACTGCTCCATCTTCCGGCTCAATTGTGTAGTCGTATGCCGCCATTTTACCGCCCCAGTTATCAACCTTTGCTTTTGTTCCTTCAATTGGATATGGTGTTCCAAGGTTCCAGCGATGTGACCAAATTGCATCATCACCTAGTCTACCACCGCCTCCATCTTGTCCAACTCCAGCGTGAATGACCATTAAATGATCAATCAAACCATCTGGTTCGTTTTTATTGCCATCACCATTATTGTCATATTGGTCGTATTGGTCAAATTCAGATAAATCAATGCCACTTTCTACAGCTGCATTTAATGCTTCTTTTACAAAATCACGTGGTCCTTTTGGTCCTTTATTATCATGACCACCATCTCCAGCATCTGCCCCATAATCCGCCGCATTACCAGGAACTGTCAACCACTTTGTTACTGTCCCATCGACTGTATAACTGCCACCAGATTGCTCTTCATAATATTGTTTAAATGTTGGAACTTTTGAACCATCAAATAGTGTAAACGGCTCATTCCCAAATAACATTTTTTGATAATGTTCTGGATTAAAATCATTTGAATACATATAACCTGGTACTTGATCAATATTGTTATGCTTAAAGTCAGCAAACTCTACTAGCAATACTAGAACTTTATCTTTACGAGCATCACCGTTATATTGTTTTTGCTTCGCTGGAGTAGTTGGTACTTTGCCGTTTAATCCCCCTTTAACCGGCGCTTGTCCTACTACCGGGCCACTAGCAGGTTGATCAACTTTTTCTTTCGCATCTGCTTTTGCATCTTTAACTTTTTTCAAAAAGTCAAAAGCTTCTCTTGAGACACTATCCCCTGCTGGTTCTTTTCCAGCATTTTCACCTTTTTTCTTCTCTACGTATTTTTCAACAGCTTTTAATGTGTCTTCTTTCGATGCAGATTCACTAATTACCCCACGTTTCTTGAGCGCATCTGCTAAACGATCCTCTTGAACTACATTTTCATCAATTGGACTTACAGTTCCTGTATTAGACGGCGTTGCCGCATAAACAGATTGACTACCAAATCCAAATGTGCAACTAAGCACAGCTGTCGCCGCCAGCGTAGACAGCACCTTAAAAGGCTTTTTCTTCATCCCTATTCCTCCCCAATATTAAATACGTTATAACGTTTATATAATAATGAAAATTCAGATAATTTACAAGGTGTTGTCTGAATTTGTAATATTTTTGAAAATATTCTTTGTTTTAAATTCACATACATTCTGATTCATCAATGTTTCACGTAGTAACAACTGGTTTAAAAACATAAAAAGATCATCCACTACATATAGCGGATGATCTTTTTATGTTTTTAAACACAACTACAACACTTCAATATACCCTTCTGTTCCATGTACCCGAATTCGTTGCCCATCTTTTATTGATTTTGTAGCATTCTCTACCCCGACGACTGCTGGTAATCCATATTCACGTGCAATCACTGCTCCATGTGTCATGAGTCCACCAACTTCAGTGACTAACCCTTTTATAGACACAAATAACGGTGTCCAGCCCGGATCAGTAAAAGCAGTAACTAATATATCGCCCTCTTCTAAATTCGCATCTTCCATGTTTAAAATAACGCGTGCTCTTCCCTCTATAACTCCTGAAGAAACAGGCAAACCTACAATCGCATCAGCTGGGAGGTGTTCTCGTTTATATTTACCTGTAATGATTTCTCCATCAGACGTCATTACACGCGGAGGCGTTAGTTTTTCATATAATTTGTAATCATTTTTTTGTTTATGAATAAGCTCGTAATTTAGTTTATTTGTGCGGACAACTTCGTGAAGCTCTTCGAAAGTTAGATAGTATATATCTTCTATTTCATTAACAACCTTATTTTGCACAAGTTGCTCAGCTTCTTTCAGTAACGCCTGCTTATATATGAAATAACGATTAATCATGCCGTATTTTGGATATTCACGATAACCGATAAAATTACGGATATTACCAATCATTCGCTTCGTTTCTTCTTCTTTTTGTTTTCCATCCGGCAATTGCTGCAATCGATCTAATAATTCTTCTTCTTTTTTCAAAGCTTCCTGTAGTCCTTCTTCAAACTTCCGCTTACTCGCACCATATTCAAAGTCTCTTATATTATTTAAAATCATCGGGATAATTGTAGTTGGCTTTTCACTCCAGCGCGTTTTCGTAATGTCAATTTCTCCGCTACATCTCATTCCGTATTTATTTAGAAAAGCATCGATTGCCTCTCGAGCTTTTTCCCCGCCTTTAAATTGAACTAATTCATCTAAAAAGCTATCATCTTCTATACATTGTAAATACGCAATGACTTCTGGATAAGGCCGAATCACATCAGCAACATCGAGTAATGCTAGCCCCATTTCAGACGTAATATTATTTTGTACCGATTGAGAAAGCGTGTCTGCTGCATTCTTTTCACCTAGCCATTGCTCCATTTTTTCATTGATCCATGTTGAAGCATTCATACCTGCCATAATGACAGCCATACTTTGCGGATGAAATAGTATTTTCTTTAATTGCTGAATATCTTCCAAAATAAAATCAAGTACATCCACCCCTGATTTCGTTTGCATGTTTTGTTTTAACTCTTCGATTGACGATTGACTAGTCTGTATTAAATTCGTAACGATTGCCGGATCATTTTCGACTTCTGGTTGCGAGCTTACAGGTGACCCACTTTTACCAACACTCTTTCCTGTTTCACCATCCGGTAACAATGTAATAAAATCATCTCGCTCGACTACAGTCGTTAATGCATCTTTAATAAGTGGTTCCGAATTCCCTATCGTATTTAATAAAAGTTCTCTACTAGTAGGCGAAGCCAATCTTTGTGCAACGTCAACAAACAACCTTCCCCCAGCATGAAACCTCTGTCCAAAAGATGTTAACTGGAATAAGGACATTCCTAATGGCTTCAAAGGATCGGTCATCATTTGCTGGTGACCAACCGATACATACACATGATTTTCCCCATCATTTGCTTCTGGTATTGGATATAAAGTCGTGATTGGGCGACTTTGGACAATATAAAATGTATCCCCAGCTAAACACCATTCGATATCTTGCGGACAGCCAAAATAAGCTTCAATCTGTCTTCCGATCCGTGCTAGTTGTAAAATTTGTTGTTCAGACAATGTTTGAAGTTTTTGCTGAGCTGGATCAATCTGTTTCGTTTCTGTTCCGCCCTCTTTTAAGGCATAGATAGCTACTTTTTTAGTTGAAATCACCTTATCGACGATTTCGCCTTCTTTTACTTTATAATTATCGGCAGAGACGAGTCCTGATACTAACGCTTCACCAAGTCCAAAACTGGCATCGATTGATAACACCTTCCGGTTAGAAGTAATCGGATCAGCAGTAAATAAAATGCCCGAGGCCTGTGGGAATACCATTTTTTGAACGACAACACATATAGAAACTTGGTTATGTTCAAAACCATTTTGCATACGGTACATGACTGCTCGCTCTGTAAATAAAGAAGCCCAGCACTTTCTTACATACTGCAAAATCGCTTCTTTCCCGATAATATTTAAATACGTATCTTGTTGACCAGCGAACGAGGCATACGGTAAATCTTCAGCCGTAGCACTAGAACGCACGGCATACGCATGTTCATTTCCAAAACGTGAGAGATAATGAGCTACCGCTTCCACTACATCAGAAGGGATTTCTACTGCCATAATAACTTCTCTAATCTTCTTACTACTTTCACCAATTTGAGCTCGGTCTTCACGTTTCAACTTTGTTAGCTGCTGCAACAAAGTTTGAAGCTCTTCATTTTGCTCGATGGCCTTTTCATATCCTACCGTTGTAACACAAAATCCTTCTGGCACTTGTATACCTTGCATGTTGGATAACTCCCCTAAATTCAATCCTTTTCCACCAACAAGTGAAAGCTGTGTTTTTTCTATTTCCTGAAAATCGAGAACGAAAGAACTCATTTGGCACCTCTCCTTACTATGCATGTGTTCTTGATTGTAGCAGTAGTACATGAGAAGAAACAGTCTATTTCGAACTTTATTTACGTGGTATAATTAAGTTAGGAAGAGATTAAAAAATGCCCCAGTTGCATAATGAAGCAACTGGGGCTTCTTATTTCCGTTTAATTTAAAATTATTATTACTCACAACTAACTTCAATGTATTTCTGTTTTCCCCCTTTATTATAGAAACGCCATGAATTATCACACACAATTCTTACCTCAATAAATGGTATACAACCCGAAATATGCTTTATTTTATCCTCCTGTGAGCCTTTTCACAGGAGCTTTTACTCATACATATATTATTTATTATGAATCATTTCTCCTATTTTTCAGAAGCATATTCTGTGTCATAATAACGCTTTTTAGAATTTATATATACCTTCTAATTTTTCTAAAAAAGGATGATTGTATTGGAAATGAAAGGGCTTCAAGGAATGTATGATGATGTTATTAGTTTAGGGGAAAATTGTTATACTGCTATCCATCTAAAAAAATATAAGCTGCGGAAATTTTCAGGTCCTCTAGATTGGTTTGTATCACCGAATCTTTCTTCTATCAACAAATTATTGAAAAATAATTTTGTAGACTTTATGGATTTAAAAAACATGCACGCAATGCCGGATCAAAATGTTGTGTTTAATGATGGCGTGATACAACCTGTTTTTTCTCATATTATAAAAGACACAAAATATAATGTAACATCTTATCACGATTTCCCTGTTATTCCAAATGAAGATTGGTTCATCACATACCATGATTTTAAACAAAAATTAGATCGAAGAATTGATAATTTTTACGAAAAACTTCATAATTCTCAATCTATTTTATTTGTTAGATGGGGTGGAAGCTTGACTGAAGCGCTAAAATTACAAACAATTTTATCAAATATTGTTAAAAATAATTTTAAGATCCTTTTACTCTATCCAACAGGACTTGAGAATGAAATAAACGAATTAGAATGGGGGCTTGATCATGTTTTTCCCATTCAAGTTTCAAGTAATTATCTAAATAAAAGAACTTGGTATATCCTCTTAAAAGATATACACTTACACTCAAAATAATAAGTAGCTAATACTATGCAATTTAAATCATGAACAGTGGGGCTTCTCAGTTCCACGACGAAAGTAACTTTTCGTCTCCGCCCCACCATTGGGCTATCATCTTTCACATGCTTGAGGAAAAAATTTCTTTCGGTACATTCGTTAAAGATAAGATTATTAACCTTTCTCTTAGAAAATACAAATGCTAAACGTTCCAGATTTTCCCCTTCAGAATGATTGGTAGATGAACGAATCGTTCTAGGCAATAAGTTTAAAAATGAGCCTATTGCCTAGAAACATACTTTAATCAACCCCAATCACATCAACAAACTTAAATATTCTTTGATTATGAAAAGCATCAGTACAAATAATCGTCTCATTTAATGGATTTATATCAGCTACTGTTATGTAATTTTTATATAGATAGCCATTTTTATAATATGTAAGTAAAACCTCTTCCTCACCTAAATATGAAATTAACAGTTTATTTTCAATTCTTTCTTTTGCATCTTGTGTTAAGATTGGACGCGAAACCTTTGTTTGCTCCTGTATCATTTCTTTAATACAGGCGAACTGCTCTGGCATACTAGCAAACGGTTGCCACTTGACCATACCTCTTCCTTTTGGCATATTAGCATTCTTCACGATTTGTGCCCTCCTAATAATGTGTTTCTATATCTTGCTGTTGCGACGCTTGTGTAGGAAATCCCACGTAAAATACTGTTCTTACCAAATCGTGTTCGAATTTCGTCCATGACCTTCGTTAATCGCATTTCTTTTTCTCTTTGTATAATGTTATCGAAAAGTGAAATTTGCTCTTCTCCTTCATTTATTAAATTAGTTAGCGAAATACTTATTGATCGTATCGGTTCTCCTGTATGTCTCTCGTATAAAAAATAGGTACAAACATTATATATATCCATCGTTACATTTGTTGCTCTGTTTAACGTATGTGCTTTTTTTATTCCTCCTCCGTATTCCTTACTATATCCGACTGAAAAATGGATCGTTTGCGCGCATTTCTTTTCTCGTCTCAACCTGTAACAAACTTCCTCTATATGCTCTAATAAAATAACGGTGAACTCTTCTATCGCATAATCACGAAATAATATTTGGCTTTTTGCTATAGATGTTGTCGCTGGAACATATTTCTCTGCTATTCTGCTAAAATCAATCCCATTACTATGTAAATGTAATTCTTCTCCTATTACACCAAATGATTGTTTTAAATACTTCAATGGGTACTCTGCTAAATCCCCAATCGTATGTATACCTTTTCGATTTAATTTCATTTCCGTTTTATACGATATACCCCAAAATTTACTGAGCGGTCTAATACCCCATAACTTCTCGGGTATATCGTCATATGTCCACTGCACTATTCCATCCCGATTCTTTTTTGCTTCCACATCCATCGCTACTTTACTCAATAATAAATTCGGACCAATACCAATCGTACTTTCAATTCGCGTACGTTCATATATTTCTCTCTTAAATTTTAATGCAAACTCACGCGGATTACTCGCAAACAAATGAATACTTGCGGTCATATCCATGAAAAACTCATCGATACTATATTGATGAAAATCTTCCGGCGCAACATACTGTAAAGCTAAGCCTGTTATATAAGTTGAACACTTCATATACGTATGCATAATCGGATTCACAATAATAATATCCGGCCGCTTCGGTATTTCGTACAACCGTGCCATCTTCTTAATTCCTAACGCTTTTAATGGTGGTGTTGCCGCTAATACAATTGATCCACTCCGGTTTACATCTCCTACGACAGCCAATTTTGTATATCGTGGATCAAGTCCTTTTTTAATACATGACACGCTTGCATAAAAGCTACGAAGATCTACACATAAAATAATACGATTCGGTAAAAGAGAATAATCATACAAGGTTATCACTCCTCACAAAAGAACATTTGTTCTTATTATATACGAACTCACGTTCTTTTTAAAGGTATTTCTATGAAAATTTTGGTTAAAATAACCTTACAACTCTTTTTAAGAAAAACTTAAGAAAATCTCCCTTTATTCATAAGAATTTTTTTCTATACTGAAGCATGTAAATGAACAAGAGGAGAAACGATCATGAAGAAATTTGTAATTTGCATAGTAGGAATAGGTCTTCCTATATACTTACTACCCTTCATATTACGCGGGGATTTAGACAGATTTAATCCGATTGCTGAAGAAAAAAATGTATACGCCATTGCGAAAGGATATGGCGTTCCGGATTACCATCATAAAGGAAGAGCTATGTACTCGCTAAACGGTGTTGATGAATTAAGGAATGAGAGAGAATATAAAGTGGGGACGAACACCCCTAATGATTTTATAAGAAAAACTTACTTAAAAATTCATGTAAAAGGAAAGTATGTGTATTCTTACGACATTATCACTGAAGAGGATATTCCGGAGAAAATTCGAGGGCGATTGGAAATAGCAGATAAATAAAAAAGCCTACTCGTATG
>NZ_JBTIWT010000035.1:0-14982 GCF_054353775.1 Bacillus sp. 5w2
GGATCAATTCATTGACCAATGAATGCCATTTTGGAGGAATAATATTTTCCAATGCAGGATTATTTTCAATTCCTTCTACTATATCCTCGATTTCTTCTGTCTCATCTTCATAGTGATATTCACTTAGGTCTATATGTTTAAATTTCATTTCATTTTTATAATGTGCCAAATCATATGGATAGTGATTATTATCTTTTAAACTTGTATCATCAAGTTCGAGTATCTTTACTAGTGCAGCTGTCTCAAAGCTCCAGTACCCTACATATCCAGGTTCTTTATGCGCATTTTTCCATTCATAATCATAATGGCCTCTAAACCATTCTTTCTCCATATACGTTTTCAATCTTTTAGACGCTTCTTTTTTATCTGTTTGTGCAAATTCTATCATCTCTCTCGTATTTGCATATGGATTTTCTTTATAATATCTGTTCGTCATGTTTGTGTATCCGATATCACTAGCGCATAAGAGAAAATTAATTACTGCGTCGTTCATATTTTTTTTATCAACTATCTTTTTTAATCTTTCTATATTCTTTTTATCCGTTTCTAATAGAATTCCTAAGGAAATCATCCAAATTAGACTTAAATATCCAATTTCCCTACTCCCTGTATTCTCTAAATCATAAATTGCATTATGAAAATCTTCTTCTATTACACTAATGTCTTCCCCTAAAGAATACTTTGCCCTAATATCCTCCATCTCATATCTAAAATTGGCTAGATAGGTCCCTTCTATAATACTCTTATTATCTTTAGAATATCTTTGAATATCATTTTTTTCATCTTCTTCTAAACTTTTAATCTCTTCTCTATTTTCTTCAATAAACTCTTTATGATACTCTATTCCCCTTTTACATTTTTCTTCTATACATAATTGATCTCTCATTCTATTTGATTCCTCCTAGCTTCTAAATTATGGCCATTCTCCAATTATGTCTCCCTTTACATCTATCCTAAATGTTTTCACATTTCCACTACTATCAAGTTTATTATCTTGCAGTACAGTTTAACATTCACTTTCTAATTTCCAATTTATACAAAAATAATAACATATCTATAGATTTCGAATAAAGGAAATATTTATTTGAGAGCAATAAAAAAACCTTAAGGTAATTACCTTGAGGCTCAAAAATCACGAGTTCATTAGTTTCATGTTTATATTCAAAAGAGTTACCTCTCCTCTTTGCACAAATATAGGTATTGGCCAAACTCGGGGAATATATCCCAATTTCTAGATACATCATCTTTTATCTCTCGTTCTTCTACTTCACCAGTTTTAGAATCTTTTTGTTCCATAGCAATATGACCATTTTCTTGATACCCCAAAATCATACTTTTTAACTGTGTATCCCCGTCATATTCCCAATACATTATTGTCCTTAGGAATACTCTATTATCTTCTTTAACAATAAAATCGTAGTGTAAATATTTACGAAGAAAATCATCCAAAAAACTTACCGATACCCATTTATCAGTGACATTTACTAAATACTTTGGCTGCTCTCCATCATTGAGAACAGCAGTATAAGAATGTCGATTTCCATGAAGTATCTTGGCTGCATTCTCATCAATAATATTCCAAGGCTTCTTCTTTATATTAGACCACTTATCACAATAATAAATTTCCATTAATTATACACCTTCCCATTAATATCACGAATAATAATCCCTTTCTCATTCGCCTCTTCAATAATTTTTTGTGGAACTGGTTTTGTTTGTACAGGGACTTCCAAAATTAATTCTCCATCTAGTCGACCACCTTTTAAAGCATTAGGATTAAATTTACCTGAAGAAATTTCTGAACCGGAAGAATACTTTTTAGTAAACTCACTTAAATAACTTAATGCCGTCTTTTCTTTTACTTCAGCCAATTGGATAAATTTCCTCGAGACAATTTCTTCACCCGGAATATAAGAATCCACAACATATTTCTTCCTATTGATTTCCTTTTTCTCTAACTCTACTTCATTATAAGGATATCGAGAGCGCTTTTCCTTATTAAATCTATTCCCTGCTTCCCATTGTTTTTTCACAAAATCGGGTATTGATTTCTTTTTAGATAGTGTTTTATCCATACCCTTATAGTTGTTATCTCATGCTAATGTTTAATTGGGGATTTTTTCAATACACTCAACAAAAGAGACCTCAAATATGAGGTCTCTTTTGTTGACTCTTCTTCATCTATAACTTCCTCTTTACTAATTCAATACCAGACAATCTGCCTTATTGAAATATACTACAATACCAATGAAAACATATTTTTGAAAAAGTTCTTTTCTGCCCTCAGAATTTAGCAAAATAGCTATAAGCTATTACAAATTTAAGCTGCGCTTAACTTGCACTAATAAGTCTATTAATCCATTTCTTTCTGGATTTTTTTCCACTTCCTTTTTCACATGTTCTTCCAAATAATTATAAAAAGTTTCAAAGTCCAAATACAATTGTTGTTCAGACTCAACAGCTGGAGAATCTAATTCAACTAACACATGTTTATCATCTAAAGGTGTAGGTAGCTGTGACATATCAAATTCATCTAAATCAGATTGAAAATGAACGAATACTATTTCTTGTCCAAACCCCTCCTTTTTTACAAAAAACTCAAAGCTCTTTCCAAGTACTTACCGTTTATAAAGTTAAAATATATTGACATCAATTCATCATTTTTCTCTTTATCTTCAATAAATTCATAATTACTATTCATTTTATCCTCCTATAAATATTGTATCTTAATATCCTCGGCAACGCTGGCTCCCTTACTCCACCCTCTTAAACCCCACAGGGAAAATTCACCCATAGGGTATTATAACCGTTTACTAACGAGGGCCTCTCTTTTCAATGAGGCTACATTTTCGAACTGTAATCACTTCTTAATAACTACTAATCTACCTCTATTATTTGTATCCCTTCTTTGGTTTCTGCACAATCATTAATGCTTCTTTTTAATACTCATCTTCAAATAAACAATTATATATAGTAACACCTGTTTCCTTTAACTCTAACGAAACATCCTCCACTTCAATACTTAACGTTTCTTTATCAAGATTCTTTATTCCGTTACTATCTAATAATTTTAAAATACTACTTCCTATTTTCTTAGATTCATCATTGTATGGCGAGGACTCTTCAACTAGATCGATTGTGCCATTATTGTACCTATATCTTAAATATTTAACAACTGCATATGGCGCAATTGCCGAAATCATTAGCATTACGCAATTAATTTCTGATTGCTTCCGAACATATTCGCTGAATTCTACACTACCAAAACGAAATTTCACATCTAGTGGTAGAAGAATGTAAGAAAAACATGTTGAATAACTAAAATCAGTAATATTATCAACGTTTATATTGGGTATTTTATTAATTTCTCTATCCCAAAAATGTTTATCAACAAATTTTTTCAAAACATA
Organism: Bacillus sp. 5w2; assembly: GCF_054353775.1. Classification (NCBI taxonomy): domain Bacteria; kingdom Bacillati; phylum Bacillota; class Bacilli; order Caryophanales; family Bacillaceae; genus Bacillus; species Bacillus sp. 5w2. Next base: position 3,411 of record NZ_JBTIWT010000035.1, read on the forward strand.
TTGGAAATCCCCTCGCTTATATAACTTATTAACAACTTTTAGTATTTCATCACTCATAATTATTCTCCTTTATTGTACAGGATATCCATGTATATTTCCTTTACCATCCATATGAACCTTTCCCCTTGTTTCTCCATTTTTCCCTGCTCCCACTGCGATTTGGTTGAGACATTATTCCCATGACCAGGAACATGTTTACCCTGTTTACCTGCATCAACTTTTGGAGCTCCTGAAACGCCAGCATCAACATATCCATGACTTACTAGTTTATCATTTTTTCCAATGTTCCTAGCTCCACTGGCTCCCTTGCCTTCACCTTCTTAAACTTCCACAAGCCACCCCACAGGGGAAATTCATCCCATAGGGTAAGTTATAACCGTTTACTAAAGAGGGCCTCTCTTTTCAATGAGGCTACATTTTCGAACTGTAATCACTTCTTAATAACTACTAATCTACCTCTATTATTTGTATCCCTTTAAGTTCTGCACAATTATTAATGCCTCTTTTTTAATACTCATATTCAAATAGACAATTTATATATAGTAACACCTGTTTCCTTTAACTCCAACGAAACATCCTTCACTTCAATACTCAATGTTTCTTTATTAAGATTCTTTATTCCGTTACTATCTAATAATTTTAAAATACTACTTCCTATTTTCTTAAATTCATCATTTGATTCCTCCTAGCTTCTAAATTATCGCCAATCTCTAATAATGTCTCCCATTTCATATATCCTATATGTTTTCACATTTCCACTACTATCAAGTTTATTTTCTTGCAATACAGTTGAACATTCATTTTCTAATTTATACAAAAATAATATATATATTTACTTTGAATAAAAAATGTTTATTCAAAGTTACTAAAAAAACCTCAAGGCATATACCTTAAGGCTCATAAATTAAGAAAATATTCCCTCTATTTTTTTGTCATAATTCTTTACTTTATCATTACTATTAGCAAAGTATCCTCATCAGTTGCAGGTTCATAACCAATTGTTACTTTTTGGATATCATACTCTTTTTTCAAATTAACTAGATAATGCACTAACTTTTTTAACCTTAACTTATTATCATTTCTCTCATCCTTTAATATTTCATTTTCAGGAAAATTAAATACGATATCACCATCTTGTTCATCAAATGAAAATACTATTACTACATTTTTTAATGAAATGCCAAGTTGTAATTCTTCTAAACATACATTTCCTGTGCCTTTTGGTGTTAAAATCTCTTCCATTTTTTTCACTTGAGAAAAATCCAAATCTTTTTCTAAAATATTATCATAAAAATGTGATGATTTAAGTTTTAATGTAGTTAATTTAAGTTCGTCGTAAATTAACTTATCAATACTTCTCTTATTAAAATCACTTAATATAATCTCTAAATTTTCCACTTACACTCCCCCTCTTTCACTGATCAATAAACCCTTTAAAAGTTCCATCAAGGTTCAATCGAACTCCACGTCCATCTGGTAGTTTTTCCTCCAAAAATTCTATTCCTTTAGGACTTTTAATTTTTATAAATCCTCCTGGTTCATCCATTATTTCTTTACGGTGTTTCAATGCAGTTTGATTTATTTGGTCAGGTCCACCTTTAACTTTCCCCAAAATATCTGGATTTCTTCCTGCATGTTTTTGTAAAGCATGACCTACAACAGTCTCCCCACCCTTTTTAGGGGAAGTTGCAGTATTTATTATAGTTTCATTTTAATTGCGATAAATTCACTAGGAATCTCATCTGCTAACCAAACTTTTTCATTTCCTAAATAAAATTTAACGCCTTCTTCTCTAGCTTTTTCAGTATTAACTTCTAAAATAATAGGATGCTTATCTTTTCTTTTCCCCACTAATTCAGCAGTTATAATATCTTCAGAAAGATGAACATATTGTCTAGACATAGGTGATAGCCCATTTGATTCAATAGAATTTAAAAAGCGCGGAGATGTACCATGATAAAGAAATTCAGGTGGAACTCCTTCTTCCTTTACTATTTTCATGGGAATAGAATGTCCATACAAGGCACGAATTTTATTTTCTTTTAGCTCATGCCTTTTTTTCTCAGATTTCTCAATCATTATTTTTAAATCTTCTATCTTCACATCTCTCCATTCAATGGATTGGTGAAGTGCGTGTAAAAGTTGCTCAACAGACACCCACCCATTCTCATCTAACTCCAATTCGTATTCCCATGGAGCATGACGTAAAGCATAAGATACTTCTTTACTTAAATTTTTAAATATTTTTTGATTATTCAATTTCTTTACTCCGATTGTAATCTATCATTTCTTTCATAGCACATTCAACCCAATCCCAAAAGTCATCAAATTCTTTTCTTTGTTCAAAACCTTCAGAAGCAAAATCATGAATAAGTTGAACTTTACTTCCTTTGCCGATCTCAAAACACGCAATGTCATCGTTGTCATCTCTTCTAGCAAAAGGAATTAAATTTCTTTTTGGATATCTTTCCTTTAAATCATGATACCTTCTAGTAGCCTGTTCAGATTTAATTAAATACCATACATCAAAATCAACTAAATTCAATTCCACTAATTTTTGGTAAGGTTCAGGATATACATATATATCTTTATCAACGTAATACTGTTCCATAGCTATAGCACTTCTTTCTATTTCATTTTTTCTAACTCAAAAGAACCCATTGGATTATTATTTCTAAAACTTGCTTTTTGTTTTTGTATTCTTAAATCTAAAGCTTCCCCCCATATCTTAGGCGTACCTTTAGGAGTTGTAAATCTAGTAACCATATCTGTTGGGAGAGGATCGCTATAGTTTCTAATAGTTGCTTGAACTTCTATTCCAACCTCTCTAGCTGCAGCAACTATACTGTCTGCCACATCGTCCCAAGCATTTCTAACCGGAGATTTCTCCTCAATTATGTTATTTGTTTCTATATCTTTAATTGACAGATCATTTTTTCGGGTTGTTTCTTCTATAATCCCCTAAGTTCTTCTCATTGTTTTTTCACAAAATCGGCATTGAGATTTCTTATTAGATATCCTAAGTACACTCATACTCTCATCCGTCTCTTTTTCTTATAGCCAATTTTATACCATCGATGAACACCCTTTACAGGTGTAAAAACATAGAAAAAACCTTGATTGGTATATATGCCAATCAAGGTCTCATTTTAAATACCACCTATTATTTACATATTTCTCTTTCCCATACTCTTTTTCCGTCAGTTAAAAATACTGCAATTGGTGGATCATCATAGAGAGAAATTTCAACTAACGAGCCTTTCTTTTGTATTAACCAATTATATAAACTATTTTCTTCCCTAGTAGGATGCGCTAAAATATCATTCACTTGAAATGTAACGGCATAGTATTCGGTATAATTCACATCATCGTCATCTAACCCATTGTCTGTTTCAAAAAGCGTGTCTGGTTCACCAATAATTTTCAATCCACTTTCCCACTCTATTATCAAGTCTCTATCTTTATACTCTTTTAACGTTTTTATTAAAGGATCATATTTCATGTATATCCCCCTCTTATTACTTCTTTAGTGGTTCTGAAGGCACTATATGTGCTCCGTCTTTTCCATAATGAATCATTCCTCTAGTAGTTTCAAGGTATTCACCAGTATCACGATCATAGTATTTTCCAATTGTTTTACCAAAGTCTACTCTTTCTTTTTTACCGTTTGGTAGTAGTTGACCTTTCCCGGCGAACTTATCAACCAATTCTTGTGCTATTTTATTATCGCCATAGAAAATGCTCTTATTTTTTCCATTTGCTAATTCTTGTTTATAGTTCGGTGTATCGGGAATATGCTTCTCTTGAGCTCCTGCTTTCACTTTTATTGGATAACCATTTACTTCACGGTATGGACCTTTAGGTACTGAATCTTTTCCATAAGAAGGTATTCGATTACTCGCACCCTTACCTCCACCAGAAGACTGGATTTTTTGAATAGTATCCTTAGTATTTTGAATCGATTTATCCCATACAAATCCACCATGTGCAAAAAGACTAGCCCCAGCAGCTGTTGCTGCTATATCTAATGGAATAACAATTGGTGATGCTAACCCACCAGTTCCTACTTCTGCCACAATAGTTAAGAAATTATATCCGCCTATGAGTGAAATAGCTTCAAACATTTCTACAATGGACCCAGCTATTTAATAATATTGTCCTGCTTTTTCTAATGTTTTTTGACATTGAAAAGCATACTATATAACTGCAATTGAAGCCTATGTGTATGTAAAGTAAGAGTTACAAAAGAGCATCCACTTAAAGGATGCTCTTTTGTATAATATATTCTTTACAGTTTGCTTATCGCTTCTATTTAAGTTACTATACTTATCTACTAAAAATCTTGAAAAACGTTGATCCAATTAAAGCTAACTATTCCATGGTATCAATATAGCCACTAACAGATTGTATGATACCATAGTCAGCTTTAAGATTCATACATACAGAACCTAATATATTAATGTTAAATTTCCCATCTTTGTCTAATTCAATATTAATATCTCCTCTATACTTATTATTAGAAGATTTTAATGTTAATTCCTGTATATCAAAAAAATCTAGTTGGACAAATACGGTATTATAGTTTAAATCTTTCCATTTTTTTGGAGGGTTATCTGCGAATTTAGGTATATTAAAATTTACAGAAATTTTTTTACCTTCATCTTCAATTTTAACTGCCACAATACGTACATCTGACAATGAAGGAGCTTCGTTATATAAATTTGATATAAATCTACTTCCTTCTAAATTAATGTACCACATATAATCACCTCTATGTTATTTATTAAATGGATAATGCTCTTGTGTGCTTTCAAATTTCCCGGTTCGCGGTTTATCTGCAGGTCTCACATTGAAATGCGGTCCCTGTCCACCTTTAGAGTAGCCTGCACTATGATCCTGAATTATTATTTTTTTCCATATTTATTAGTAAAATGATATTCCTTCGTGTGTAAATTACCTTACCATTACTATCTTTAATTACATGACCACCTTCATGATCCGCAGTTCGCATTGGTACACGCTCAATTTTCTCTGGGTGTTGTACCTTTGGAATACCGGCCTCAGATTTTGCCTTATTTAACGCCCCTTTTCTGCTAACATTAACCGTAGTAGTATTACTTGTTCCCTTAACTTTACTTACATGTCCATGAGGAGATGGAGACTCGAATTTTTGAAGAGTATCCTTAGTATTTTGAATCGATTTATCCCATACAAATCCACCATGTGCAAAAAGACTAGCCCTAGTAGCTGTTGCTGCTATATCTAATGGAATAACAATTGGTGATGCTAACCCACCAGTTCCTACTTCTGCCACAATAGTTAAGAAATTAGATCCGCCTATGAGCGAAATAGCTTCAAACATTTCTACAATGGAACCGGCTATTGATATAACATTTCCAGCCAACATTCCAGCTTGGTAAGTTGTCTTACTTTCTAATTTATCATCCTCATGTGGCTGTAGTCCAAGAAAGTTTTCTAGTGCTGCATCACCAGCACCTTGAAAAAATACGATAACTCCATGCAAAAATGATTGAGCATAAAGAGCTGTTTTTTCATGCCATGATCTATTGTCTTCCTGTTCTTGTAAGTTCATTTGTTGTTTTTGCAAAGTAATTTGTTTCATCTTGGTTTGCGAGCTTGTACTTCTATAATCCCCTGAGTTCTTCTCATTGTTTTTTCACAAATCCGGCATTGATTTCTTATTAGATATCCTAAGTACACTCATACTCTCATCCGTCTCTTTTTCTTGTAACCAATTTCGTACCACTGATGAACACCCTTTACAGGTTTTAAAAACATAGAAAAACCTTGAAAAGCATATATGCCAATCAAGGTCTCAGTTTAAATACCACCTATTATTTACATACTTCTCTTTCCCATACTCTTTTGCCGTCAGTTAAAAATACTGAACTAGGTGGATCATCAAAGAGAGAAATTTCAACCAATGAACTTTTTCCTTGTTTCAACCAATTATATACACTGCCTTTGCTATTAGCAGGATGAGATAAAATATGATTTACTTGAAATACAGTTGCATAATATTCTACGTATGCGGGGTTATCATCATCTAATCCATTGTCTGTCTCATAAAATGTGTCTGTTTTACCTACAATTCTTAACCCACTGCTCCACTCTAATATAACTTCTACCCCTTCATGCTCTGTTAATGTTTTAAATAAAGAATCTGCTTCCATAGACATCCTCTTTCTTAATTTTATTCTGATGGTTTTGCTGGTACTATATGGGCACCATCTTTCCCATAATGTATCATTCCTCTATTAATCTCTATATATTGTCCGGTCACAGTGTCATAGTATTTACCTATTGGTTTACCAAAGTCCACTCTTTCTTTATTTTTGGTAACAGTGGTTCCTTTTCCTGCAAACTTATCAAGTAATTCTTGTGCTATTTTATTATCACCATAGAAAATGCTCTTATTTTTTCCATTTGCTAATTCTTGTTTGAAATTTGGCGTATTAGGAATATGTTTCTCTTGAGCACCCGGCTATACTTTAACTGGAAATCCATGTACTTCTTTGTATGTTCCTATAGGTACGGACTTCTTTTCATACGAAGGTAAACCATTACCCGTACCTCGTAATCTTAAAATAAAAGCACTTGTTGCCCATAGGCGACAAGTGCTTTAAGTTCATCTGTTTTTAAGTAGCATAAATTTGTAAGTTTTGTAGCAATATTATGATACCTTTACATGCCATGGAAACCACTACCTTAAAACTTACGAGTTCGTTAGTTCAGTATCATTCCATGTGTTTATATTCATCGCCCAATAAAATGTCATCTCGCTTATGCTCGTACTTCTTTTTCTATTTTATCATTGCACACAGTACTCCATGATAGTACAACCATCATGGAGTATATATTTTCAAACACCTTATTATTTTTTCTGTCTTTTAATTAGTTAAATAGTTTTATTCGGAAATTCCCCCTATGGGGTACACTCATGAAAGTTTACTATAGAAGGTTACTCTTTTCAATGAGACTACGTTTTCGAACTGTAATCATTTCTTAGTAACTACTAATTTACATCAATTACTTGTATTCCTTTAACCTGAGCACAGTCATTAATCTCTTTGATTAAATTGTTTCTATAAACTGATACCGCTCCGTGTATTTCTCTTTCACCATCTGCATCTATATATTCCGGAAATAAAATAAAATTGATTTAATCCATTTTTTTATTATATATTCATTTCCTTCAAATTCACCACATCTGATATGATATGAAGTTATAAAAGATATTATATCTTCATATCATTCCTGTGTATTAATTTCTGCCTGCAAAAATCCTTCTAAAACATTCATAATAATCTCACCTTTGTATTTTATTGGCTAAAAGGAAATTAATTTATACTATCCACCAATAAACAATGTAGTATAACTACAGTCAAATCCGCTTATTATGATTAATTCAACTGTATACACTTTCTTATCTCCTACACTGTTTTTCTTATGAGTTGTGGAATTCAATGATATTAATCACCTAATTTTAGTCCATGTAGCTCTCAGCAATTTGTATATGTTTTTTTAAATTTAGGTCTGGATATCTTTGATCTAACGAGTATAGTATTTCAATATACTTTTTACTTTGCAAATTATAAGCAACTTCTTCGAAAACCTCACTTAATAATAAGAGCTCCTTTTTTGTACATATTTGTAAAAAATTCAAAGTTAAGTTTTCGCTTTCACTCAGTAAGGCTATAAGTTCTTCCCATTTCTGCTCAATTCTTGGATCATTATCATCAAGTAATGCTCGCGACCCTAAGACAATCCTTACTTTTTCCTCAAACATTAATTAAAACCTCCCTGTAAAAATTATGGTAGTAACATATTATCAGGAAAAATAGTTCCTATCTCTCCATTAGTTTTGATTATCCCTATCCTAACGCCATTATAATCGCCAAATATCGTTACACCATCCGCAATATCCTTGTATTCAGGCATATTTGTCACATATTCTCCAGCTTCCCTTATATCTTCCTTAGACCAATTTTCAGGAAACCATGCTTGACCATGCCCACCACCCTTCATTTTTGAAATCTCTCCGGTTTTAGGGTTTCTAGTAAAGTCACCAATGTTTGCATGATCCAAAGATTTTTCACTCACATGTAATTTTGTTTTTACAGTTTCACCCGTACCCTATGTTGTAATCTTAAAATAAAAAGCACTTGTTGTCTTTCATAGACAATCAAGTGCTTTAAGTTCATATGTTTTTAAGTAGTATTAAATTTGTAAGTTTTGTAGTAGTTGTCATGACACCTTTTGTATGTTATGACAATTACTACGTTAAACCTTACGAGTTTGTACGAGTTCGTTAGTTTTATGCCCATTCCAGGTATTTATATTTATCAACTAATCACTATGAGTTGTAATCTCAGATTCTCTTTTCCCTAAAAATAAAACATCATATCTATTACGCTTCATCAAACAGACATCCCGATTTGTATAATTATTTTCGGATATAAATAAAAATATTAAATAACTAAATCAATTTGGCAGCTGAATAGTTACCTTATTTTCTCCTGAAAACACATTAAAAATCTAGTTTATTTAAATCATTATGTTTTATAAATCGAGCTACTTCCATTTCTAAATCAATTCTATTAATATTTTTATCAAAAATAAATCCCATTTTTCCATTATATTTTTTTAATTTAGTTGGCATATCCCAATACTCCATCTCATTTTCAAACTCATATAATCCAAAAGTAAGGCACATGTTTCTTCCTTTTTTTTCAAAAAAAATAATTATGTTATCTTTATCAAAGTCTTCATAAATAATATTTATTTTAGTGTCATTCATTCTTGCACACCTTCCCAAGTAGTATAAATTACTAGATTATCATTTTTAACCATACAATAAATTATTACTTACTCCCGATTCTATATAAATGATAATATTTATCATATAAACCACAACATGCATCCATTCCTGGGTTTGCACTCATTGACTTTTCGATCACTTTTTCCCATGAACCATACTTATTAAATGAAGAATCTGCCGTTGGACCATGTGGATTACCATATTTAACCTCATTTCTAGCCATTACACGCTCTAGCCCTTTTGGATCATCTATATAATCATTTAATTGATTCTGATTTCTTTGATTATTTACCGCTCTTGCAATTTCTTCAATTGAATTTCCCTCATTCTTCATTTTATTAACTAGTTCTATAATATTATCATTTTTATCATGATAACTCTGCCTTCTTACAGTTGCCTGAGCCACTTGTTCTGGATTTGTCCAGTCTAGTGCATCAGCAAATCCACCTATACTCTCCGATTTTGGATTTGGAGAAAACCCATAAACTGCATCGGGATTTTCATGTATATCTTTTGCCACCTTTGGATTATCCATAGGATTATTCTTATAAGTAAATCTAGTATCACCCGTACCCTTAGCACCATCTTTTGACTTCGCAAACTTATAATAAGCTTCTATCAATTCACCTTGAGGTATTTTGGTTACAATAGTTCCACCAACACTAGAGAATGCATAGGACGCATCCCTCTTAAATGATTGTAACATTTCAAGCATTGGCTTCAATTCTTTTGCTAGTGTTACTGCATTAGCAATTGTACTTACTCCACTTGATGCTTTTGCTCCTTTTGCGATATGGCCTATTTTTATTTAGTGCCTTATCGCCTAATATTGTGGTAGCTATTTGCCTTGATCCAAGGAGAGATATAATATTTGTTATTCAAATCCATAAAAAGAAATCAACACTTATGAATTGTGATTTCTTTTAACAGATAACTATTTTCCTGTAAGGTTTGTCGCTATATTTGAATATCAATTTACTATCATATTTTTTTGATTCACACGTGAAATTTCTCAAAGAATAAAACCTTTTAGTTTACTAAAAAACCTTGAAAGGCACATAGCCAATCAAGGTTAAATAACTACTCAACATTTACTGAAACAAATGTAGTTTCATCACTTGGAAAATCATCAGGAAATGCATTGCATATTAATTCTTTCATTATTATTTGATATAAAAATTCTACCATCGTAAGTGAGTAAGTATAATTCTCTGGTGATCTCGATTCGTATACTACAATTTTCCATTCATCAGGTTTTCCATCTGTTAACCAGTACAATTCATCACCATTATCAGTGTATGCCCATGGAAGTATCCCCCCACTTGAAGGGTAAACATCATGTTTGTAATATTGCGGAAAATTTTTCTTAGATTGAATATATGAATCTTTCATTTCCTTCTGCCTACCAAGATAATTTACATTTTCATCGTTTACAAAAGGTGTTAATATCCACAAAAAATTGTCAATACCGCCTGTGCCATAAATTTCAATAAATTTTACATAGTCTGTAGGCAATTCCGTACCAAGAGCGCCGAAAAATTCTCCCCATTGTTCTTTATCCCCAGTTTTTTGTGGAAATTCTGGAGGAGGGAGTATTTTAATTAACTTATCCAAATAAATCGACTCCTATTTTTTATTTATTATTGTAACATCTAAAGAAAAATCATTTGTTCCCCTTGCTTTTAACGTAACACCTTTAGGCATTAAATTATTGCCCTCATATATCGGAATTGATTGGTATCTTACAACTTCACCTTTTTCAACAGCTGCTCGGACAGAACTCTCAAAATCTCTCATAATAGGTGAATTTACAGGTGTTTGATAAAGTGTGACTAAATTCCGAGCATCTTTTCCAGAGCCACCTAACTGGTTACCTAATAAATGCCCTCGGGCATGACCTGGACTCCCTGGTCCACCACCTAAGAAACCAGGAGGTTTAATTGATTGGCTAGCTTTACTACCAGTACCAATCATGTCCTGTGTAATTGTAGCTGTTACTCCAGTTGGTCGATCCAGGTTATCCAATTCACCAAAAATAACATTTTTAGGCGAATTTTGAGTTATTTTAGATATTCCTAGATCACCCGTACCTATGTTGTAATCTTAAACTCTCACAATAAAAAAGCTAACCATGTAAACCCTTATTAAACTACTTCTTTTTCTTCCACTATCGGCAATTCATAAGCTGTTTTATATTTCATCATGCCATATACAATGTTTACAAGCCTTCTCATAATACATACCAATGCTTGTCCTTTTGTTTTTCCTTCTTTAAGCTTCTTTTGATAGTATGCATGAAACACTGGATTTCGTGGCATCTTACTTCCTTTTGCTACTTGCACTTGCTGTACTGCTAAATTATAAAATAGAGCGTGTAGCGCCCTGTTTCCTTGTTTGCTTTTATGTGTCTTACCTTTTCCACCAGAACCAAAGTAAACAGGCGCAATCCCCGCAAATCTTGCTAATTTATTGGCATTTAGAAATCGTCTTATATCTCCTATCTCAGCTATTAATGCTGATGCCGTCACAAGTTCTATTCCCGGCATCGTTTCTAATTGATAATCTAGTAGATTTACTAGCTGTTTTAATTCTCTCTCGATGTATTTCATTTCTTTCTTTTTAAACTCAATATCCCGTACAATACTTCCTACTAAAAAGTCTCGTGTTTCTTGATACTCTTTCATTGTTTGTCCATCTTCTTTTACAAGTTTTAATATGTCGCTTGCTTTC
>NZ_JBTIWT010000036.1:0-14684 GCF_054353775.1 Bacillus sp. 5w2
AAAACACAAGTCTTTTGACTTGTGTTTTTTTCTTATTTCCCATGAAATAGGCCCGGCTCTGCCAGTAAAAAAGCCGAAATATAGTAAGGGATTTTTTGAGCAGAAATGGTAAGGAATTGATAAATAAATGGGTAATCCTCAGAACCATAGCTTCCAAGTAAATCATACCACCAATCTGTTTCGTATCTAGAAATCATACTTAAATTGTAGAGCAATAAATAATGAACAAGAAGTTCAGGTAATACTGGTTTAGGATTTCTAGGGTCAGTTGTAAGTGGTAAGTAATAAGTATCAGCAAGATATTCGTAGTATAAGGGCGTACTATAAATAGGATTCCACGATTGGATAGGAGCTGTAAAAAGCAAGTTGGATTCGCTCGTTTTCCCGGGGATATGTTGCAAGGATAAATGCTTGCAAGTTGATTCAATGTAACGTGAAAATCTTTCTGTAGTCATATGGAGTCGATCTAGTATGTTGACTGAAAAAGAAAGTTCATTTGTATTTGTTGAAACGATTTTATATAAAGTGGCCCCTCTGTGACTATAGCGAAATAAGTTTTGTAATTCAGGAATATTCCCCATTAAATCCAACATGTTGAACTTCTCTGCTTCTAAGTGTTTCATGTGAAACAGCTGTTCTGCAACATGAGTAAATAATCCGTTTTTTTGTACCTTCACCTCATCTTCTAAAAATTGATATCCCTGTTTTTTCCGTTTACGAGTCGTAACACCATGAGCTAAAACAGTAGTGGATTCTGGATAGTTAGGATCAATGGTTAATAAACAAGCTTTAAAAAGTTGGCTCATTCCATAAAACAATAACATTGGTTGAATGGAAAAGGGGGCTACCTTATATAATTCATAATAATTTTTCCCATGTTCTAAGTAATAAATAAAGGGATAACAATTCTCGAAACTTTTTTTTTCAGCATCTTGTATGGAGGTTTTTTCATAACAACGGGCAAGATAACGTTGTACATTTTGAGATGAAAAGAAGAAACTTAATTGCTGCCAAGTACAATGTGTTTGATGCATATATTACGCTCCTTTTATTGTCTAAAAATTCTAACATATATATACGTCCTTGACAGTATTTTAACCAATTGATAAGCTACTAATAATAATTTCTGGTATCATGGGGGGAACAATTATGTGGGAATCTAAATTTGTTAAAGAAGGTTTGACTTTTGATGACGTATTACTTGTACCAGCAAAGTCAGATGTATTACCAAGAGAAGTAAGTGTTAAAACAGTGTTATCTGAAAGCTTACAGTTAAATATCCCGTTAATTAGTGCAGGAATGGATACAGTAACAGAAGCGGATATGGCTATTGCAATGGCTCGTCAAGGCGGTTTGGGAATTATTCATAAAAACATGTCTATTGAACAACAAGCCGAGCAAGTTGATAAAGTAAAACGTTCTGAAAGTGGTGTTATTTCAGATCCTTTCTTTTTAACTCCAGAACATCAAGTGTATGATGCAGAACATCTTATGGGGAAATACCGTATCTCAGGTGTACCGGTTGTAAATAATCTAGACGAGCGAAAATTAGTTGGTATTATTACAAACCGTGATATGCGTTTTATCCAAGACTACTCAATCAAGATTTCCGACGTAATGACAAAAGAACAGCTAATTACAGCTCCGGTTGGTACAACGCTAGAAGAAGCTGAAAAGATCCTACAAAAGTACAAAATTGAAAAACTCCCTCTTGTTGATAACAACGGTGTATTACAAGGGCTTATTACAATAAAAGATATTGAAAAAGTAATTGAATTCCCAAATTCTGCGAAGGATAAGCAAGGACGCTTATTAGTCGGAGCAGCGGTTGGTGTAACAGCTGATGCTATGACTCGTATCGATGCATTAGTAAAAGCACAGGTAGATGCAATCGTTCTGGATACAGCTCATGGACATTCTCAAGGTGTTATCGATAAAGTAAAAGAAGTTCGTGCGAAATATCCATCACTAAATATTATCGCAGGAAATGTTGCTACTGCTGAAGCGACAAAAGCATTAATTGAAGCTGGTGCAAACGTAGTTAAAGTAGGTATTGGACCAGGTTCAATTTGTACGACACGCGTTGTTGCTGGCGTTGGTGTACCACAATTAACAGCAGTTTATGATTGTGCAACAGAAGCTCGTAAACACGGCATCCCAGTAATTGCTGATGGTGGTGTTAAGTACTCCGGTGATATGGTTAAAGCTTTAGCAGCAGGAGCACACGTTGTCATGCTAGGTAGTATGTTTGCTGGTGTTGCTGAAAGCCCTGGAGAAACTGAAATTTACCAAGGTCGTCAATTTAAAGTATATCGTGGTATGGGTTCTGTCGGAGCGATGGAAAAAGGAAGTAAAGATCGTTACTTCCAAGAAGGAAATAAAAAACTTGTTCCAGAAGGTATTGAAGGACGAGTACCATATAAAGGACCTTTAGCAGATACAGTTCATCAATTGGTTGGTGGATTACGTGCAGGTATGGGATATTGCGGAGCACAAGATTTAGAATTCTTACGTGAGAATGCACAATTCATTCGTATGTCAGGCGCTGGTTTACGTGAAAGCCATCCTCATCACGTACAAATTACAAAAGAGGCTCCAAACTACTCATTATAGTGTCTTATATACAAATAGACGGAGATTTGATATCTCTGTCTATTTTTTTTTGATTATGTTAAAATAACGGTTATGTGAGTACATAGATATTGGGGGTAGCAAAAGTGAAAGGTATGTTTTGCAAAAGATTCATTGCATTAGTAACAATGTTTACACTAGCTTGTAGTATATTGTTACCATACAGCAATGCATCAGCAGAAACAGGAGCTGCTTTAAACATCGAAGCAGGAGCAGCAATTTTAGTTGAAGCAAATTCTGGGAAAATTTTGTATCAAAAGAATGCAGATGAATTATTATCAATTGCTAGTATGACAAAGATGATGAGTGAATATTTAGTGAACGAGGCTGTTGCGAAAGGGAAACTAAAATGGGATCAGAAAGTTAAGGTTTCTGAATATGCGTATAAAATTTCGCAAGATCGTTCATTATCAAATGTGCCGCTACGAAACGGTGATTCTTATACAGTAAAAGAGCTATATGAAGCAATGGCAATTTATTCTGCTAATGGTGCAACGATAGCTTTAGCTGAAGCAGTTGCCGGAAAAGAAGTAGAATTTGTAAAACTGATGAATGATAAGTCGAAAGAACTTGGATTAAAAAATTACAAGTTCGTAAATTCTACCGGCTTAACGAACAAAGATTTAAAAGGACAGCATCCTGAGGGGACAACTCCAGATGAAGAAAATAAAATGGCTGCAAGAGATGTAGCAATTTTAGCACAACACCTTATTCAAGATTTCCCTAAAACATTAGATACAGCGAAAATTTCAAAAAAGACATTCCGTGAAGGTACTACGGATCGAATTGAGATGATTAACTGGAACTGGATGTTACCAGGTTTATCTAAGGCATATGATGGTGTAGATGGCTTGAAAACAGGATCAACTCCAGAAGCAGGGGATTGTTTCACTGGTACAATTGAAAGAGATGGTATGCGTTTTATTTCTGTAGTTATTAAAACGAAGTCTCGTGACGCACGTTTCGATGAGACAAAGAAATTATATGATTATGGATTTGCTAATTTTGAAATGAAGCAATTATATAAAAAAGGTTCTTCAGTAAAAGGACAAGAAACAGTACGAGTAGAAAATGCTAAAGATAAAGATGTAGCAGTTCAAACAAAACAAACTGTTTCACTTCCGATGCCAAAAGGAAGTAAAGATGTTTATAAAACAGAATTAACAGAAGCAAGTAAGGGACAAGAAGCACCTATTAAAAAGGGAGCTGTACTTGGTCAAATGGTAATTACACCAAAAGATACGAATGATCCTGGATTTTTATCTGGTAAGTCATTACAAATAGATCTTGTAACAACATCTGCAGTGGAAGAAGCGAATTGGTTTACTCGTTCTATGCGTGGAATCGGTTCTTTCTTTAGTGGTATGTGGAATAGTGCTGTTGATACAGTAAAAGGTTGGTTTTAAAAGCCCCTCATTGTAGGGGCTTTTTCTTATTCCTATTTTTCATACCGACTTTATGAAAAAGTAGTAGACAAGCATCTGATAGTTAGTGGTAGAATGTAAGAGTATTCTTAATTTTCGCCTTTAACGGGGAAAAGCAATTCACCTAGGGGGGTTTTTGTAACATGACAAATGTAACAGGGACAGAACGTGTAAAACGTGGAATGGCAGAAATGCAAAAAGGCGGCGTTATTATGGACGTAATTAACGCTGAGCAAGCAAAAATTGCAGAAGAGGCAGGCGCAGTTGCCGTTATGGCATTAGAGCGCGTACCAGCAGATATTCGTGCAGCAGGTGGCGTTTCTCGTATGGCAGACCCAACAATTGTTGAAGAAGTTATGGGTGCGGTGTCAATTCCGGTTATGGCAAAATGCCGTATCGGTCACCTTGTAGAAGCACGTGTATTAGAATCATTAGGGGTAGACTATATCGATGAGAGTGAAGTATTAACTCCTGCTGATGAAGTATACCATTTAAATAAACGTGATTACACAGTTCCATTTGTATGTGGTTGCCGTGATATCGGAGAAGCTGCACGTCGTATTGCAGAAGGTGCATCAATGCTTCGTACAAAAGGTGAACCAGGAACAGGAAACATTGTAGAGGCAGTGCGTCATATGCGCCAAGTCAATGCAGAAATCCGTCAAGTTGCAAATCTACGTGAAGATGAGTTAATGACATATGCAAAAAATACTGGTGCTCCTTATGAAGTACTACTTGAAATTAAACGTCTTGGTCGTTTGCCGGTTGTAAACTTTGCAGCAGGTGGTGTAGCAACACCAGCAGATGCAGCGTTAATGATGCAACTTGGTGCCGATGGTGTATTTGTTGGATCTGGTATCTTCAAATCAGAGAATCCAGAGAAATTTGCACGTGCAATCGTTGAAGCGACGACTCATTATGAGGATTACGAACTAATTGCAAGCCTTTCTAAAGGATTAGGTAATGCGATGAAAGGTATCGAAATTTCAACGTTATTACCAGAACAACGCATGCAAGAGCGTGGATGGTAATTGAAGGAGAACTTTAAAATGGTGAAAATCGGTGTACTAGGCCTTCAAGGTGCAGTTCGTGAGCATGTAAAATCAGTTGAAGCAAGTGGTGCAGAAGCTGTTGTTGTAAAGCGTATAGAGCAACTTGAAGAGATTGATGGTCTTATTTTACCAGGCGGTGAAAGTACAACAATGCGCCGTCTGATTGATAAGTATGCTTTTATGGAACCACTTCGTACATTCGCGAAGTCTGGTAAACCAATGTTTGGTACATGTGCAGGTATGATTCTTCTTGCAAAAACACTTATTGGCTATGAAGAAGCACATATTGGTGCTATGGATATTACTGTTGAGCGCAATGCGTTTGGGCGCCAAAAAGATAGCTTTGAAGCCACACTTTCAATGAAAGGTGTAGGAGAAGAATTTATTGGTGTATTTATCCGTGCTCCGTATGTTGTAAATGTAGCTGATGATGTTGAAGTACTTTCCACACATGGTGATCGAATGGTAGCGGTAAAACAAAATCAGTTTTTAGCTGCTTCATTCCATCCAGAATTAACGGATGATCATCGTGTGACAGCATACTTTGTAGAAATGGTAAAAGAAGCAAAAATGAAAAAAGTTGTGTAAGTAACTTGCAACTTGTATAAGATTATAGTAAATTGATGGTAACAATTTTATAAAATAAGCGTGTTGATAGGAAATAGTAACAAATGTCGTTTCTTATAGAGAGTCGATGGTTGGTGGAAATCGATAGAAACAGTTTGTGAATCCATCCTGGAATGGAATGTGGAATATCTTTATGATTAGTAAGCATTCCCGGTGAAGAGCCGTTATTTCTACTTGAGAGGAAAGTAGTAATGCTTTCAACTAGGGTGGCAACGCGGGTAAACTCCCGTCCCTTTATATATAGGGACGGGAGTTTTTTGTGTTTTATAAAATAAAAGGAGGAGTATATAATGCTTGATATTAAATTTTTACGTACAAACTTTGAAGAAGTAAAGGCAAAGTTACAGCATAGAGGCGAAGATTTAACTGATTTTGGTCGCTTTGAAGAACTGGATACGAGAAGAAGAGAGTTACTTGTTCAAACAGAGGAACTAAAAAGCAAACGTAATGAAGTATCTCAACAAATCTCTGTATTGAAGCGCGAAAAGAAAGATGCAGAAGCTCTAATTCTAGAAATGCGTGAAGTTGGAGAAAAAGTAAAAGATCTTGATAATGAACTTCGTACAGTTGAAGAAGATTTAGAAAGATTAATGTTATCTATTCCAAATATCCCTCATGAGTCTGCTCCAGTTGGTGAAACAGAGGATGATAATGTAGTAGCGCGTACTTGGGGAGAAGTGAAAGAATTTGCTTTTGAACCAAAACCACATTGGGATCTTGCTACGGATTTAAGGATTTTAGATTTTGAACGTGCTGGGAAAGTAACAGGAAGCCGCTTCGTATTTTACAAAGGTGCTGGCGCAAGATTAGAGCGTGCTTTAATTAGCTTTATGCTTGATCTTCATACTGACGAGCATGGATATGAAGAAGTATTACCTCCGTATATGGTAAACCGTGCAAGTATGACAGGAACAGGACAACTTCCAAAGTTTGAAGAAGATGCATTCCGTATTGAAAGTGAAGATTACTTCTTAATCCCAACGGCTGAAGTACCTGTAACAAATATGCACCGTGATGAAATCTTGAATAAAGAGCAATTGCCTATCAGATATGCTGCATTTAGCTCTTGCTTCCGTTCTGAAGCAGGTTCAGCTGGCCGTGATACACGTGGTTTAATTCGTCAGCATCAGTTCAATAAAGTAGAGCTTGTGAAGTTCGTAAAACCAGAAGATTCTTATGAAGAGTTAGAAAAACTAACAAATGATGCAGAACGCGTGTTACAATTATTAGAGTTGCCATATCGCGTTATGAGCATGTGCACGGGTGATTTAGGATTTACAGCAGCGAAGAAATACGATATTGAAGTATGGATTCCAAGCTATGGCACATATCGTGAAATTTCTTCTTGTAGTAATTTTGAAGCTTTCCAAGCGAGACGTGCAAATATCCGTTTCCGTCGTGAGCCAAACGGAAAACCAGAACATGTTCATACATTAAATGGATCTGGTCTTGCAATTGGCCGTACGGTTGCAGCTATTTTAGAGAACTACCAACAAGAAGATGGTACAATTATAATTCCAGAAGTTCTTCGCCCTTATATGGGAGGAAAAACAGTTATTAAGTAAAGTTAAACATTCATCGGTATGAGTGATTGGTAATTATGAGCGTTGTCAGTACTGTAATGTAGGAGAGGGAAAGTAAAATTTTCCTTTCCTCATAATTTATTTTAGTAGGGTTGACTAACTGTTTTTCTTTTGATATTATATTTGATGTCAATATGGAGGTATACCCAAGTCTGGCTGAAGGGATCGGTCTTGAAAACCGACAGGCGGCGAGAGTCGCGCGGGGGTTCGAATCCCTCTACCTCCTCCAGATATAATTGACAACAGCGCATATAAGTGGAGATTGGAGAACTCGTTACCAACACGTAACGAGTTTTTATTTTAAAACCAATCATAAAGTATGGTGTAAGGCGATTTTCTCCTTATTACACACTCATATTCCGATGATTATCTTCATAGATATGAAAGGAGTCAACATGGATCTTATTATACAAACGTTTCCTTTAGATGGAAAAACTTTATATTATGTACAATGTCCTGTCTGTAAGAACAATAGAATTTTAAACAGTGGTGCAAATGTGTCACGCATTATTAGCGATGATACATTCCGTAAACTTTGTGGTTGCACTTGTGGTGTAAAGCAAACTGCGACAAAAGTAGAGGCACCAAAAAAAGTTGAAAAAGCAGCTGTAAAGAAAGAAGCAGCTCCAAAACGTACAGGTAAAGTATTAACAGCAGTGATTAACGGGAAAGAAATGACTGTTAAAGAGATTGCTGAAACATACGATATTAGTACAAGTACTGTTCGTCAGCGTATTAACGCTGGCAAACCTGAGAGTGAAATTATTGCTCCAACAAAAAAGAAGTAATTTAATAGAAAAACCCGTGCGTATGCACGGGTTTTTTATTTTACAAGTTTACGTGTTTGTTTTAAAAAATGGCCAATTTTTTTAATGATTGGTTCAATGGAATCGCCATCTTTTAAAATATCGTATTCATTAATGTTTAATCGTAAAACAGGGCATGAATTAAAGTTATTAATCCAGTTTTCGTAACGTCCATGCATCTCTTTCCAATACTCAATTGGTGTTTGTTGTTCCATCGGGCGTCCGCGTTCTTGGATACGATCAACAATATCATCGAAAGAACCTTCTAAGTAAATTAGTAAATCTGGATGAGGGAAGTAAGGGGTCATGACCATAGCATCAAATAAACCTTTGTATGTTTCATAATCGGTTTCCGTCATTGTCCCTTTTTCATGATGCATTTTTGCGAAAATTCCAGTGTCTTCATAGATAGAGCGATCTTGAACAAAACCGCCACCATATTCAAAAATTCTTTTTTGTTCTTTAAATCGTTCTGCTAAAAAGTACACTTGCAAGTGGAAGCTCCAGCGTGTGAAATCAGCATAGAACTTGTCCAAATACGGGTTCGAATCTACCTTTTCAAATGATGTGCGATAACCTAAAGCGTTAGCTAATGCAGTTGTCATAGTTGATTTACCGACACCTACTGTTCCAGCAATAGTGATTACTGCGTCATTTGGTATATCATATTTTTGCCTTAAATTCATTATTATTTCGACTCCTTTAAGAGAGTATTTTGAAGGGCAGATAGGATGACGTTTAAATCATCAGGATTTTTTACAAAATCCATATCGTCTCCGTTAAATTTTAATACCGGAATGTCTGGATGATCCTTTTTAAAAGTATCCATTGCTGTTTCGTAATCTTTTGTGAGCTGTAGTAAGTAATTTGGATCCATATTTTTTTCGAATTCTCTTCCGCGCATTGCAATTCGTGTTTGTAATGTTTCAAGGCTAGCTGTTAAATAAACGATAACGTTTGGTACAGGCATATCTTGTGTAAGGATACGGTAGACT
This sequence comes from Bacillus sp. 5w2, assembly GCF_054353775.1. NCBI lineage: Bacteria > Bacillati > Bacillota > Bacilli > Caryophanales > Bacillaceae > Bacillus > Bacillus sp. 5w2. Next base: position 9,119 of record NZ_JBTIWT010000036.1, read on the forward strand.
TGCATGTACTTGTCGTATTGAGAATCTTTTAATGTACGTGATGCGAAAATTAAATTTTTAAATATATGATAATCTGCTACTACTGGCTTCCTTTGATTCAAATACTTTATGTTAATATCTTCTAATTGTTTGTATCTATTACAAAGAAAGAACATCTCTGTTTGAAAACTCCATTCGTCGATGTCTTCATAGAACTTTCCTAAAAAAGGATTTTCATCAACAATCTCTTTCAGTAAGTGGAGTTGCATGTGAGTTGAAATTTCCTTCGCAAGTGAAGTTTTTCCAACACCAATTGGTCCTTCAACCGTAATAAATGGTACTCCGGTCACGCTGTTTCCTCCTTTCAATCAGTGATTTACCGTGACTACTAAAAACACAAAACAGAATTATTGTAGCACAAGAGGGAAGCGAGCGGGTTAATTTGATATAAAAAGTTAGAAAATAGATATATGTATTAATTAAATTTGATTTGAGATGACGGTACTATAGTTGCTTTTAATGTGGCTTCCATTATTTTTAAAGCATGCAGGTTATCCTGATCATGATTAGAGGCAATACAGTCCTGTGGTACATACAGTGTATAATTTCTCATATGAGCATCGTTAGCTGTAAAGAGGATACATATATTACCGGCGATTCCTGTTAATATTAGATTTTCTATTTTTAAATATCCTAATAAAGAATTTAAAGGTGTTTCATAAAAAGCAGAGTAATGTGGTTTAATAAAAATGTAATCATCAGAATTTGGAGCAATCTTATGAATGATATTTTCACTATACTCATTTGTACAATGGGTAATGAGTTGGTCAATATCAGATCTCCAAAGTTGATAATGGTCATTAATATAAATTATGGGATAACCGAAGGATGTCATCGTTTTCTTTAATTGTAAAATAGGATTTGTTATAATTTCGCATTTCTTGGCTAAGGTGGGCCCGTGTGAAAATTGAAAATCATTAATCATATCGATAATGAGTAAGGCAGTATTCTTCATATGTAATCCCCTCTCTGTTTTTCTTAGGGTGGATTGAATTTGTAAAAGTTATCCCATGTGTAGTAAATGGAAATAAGTGTACGTTATTTGTAATGAAAGGACTATGGTATGGAACACGATCAAGATATTTATTTTATGCAGTTAGCAATAGGAGAGGCTAAAAAAGCAGAGGCAATACAAGAAGTACCGATTGGTGCAGTTATAGTATTGGATGGTGAAGTAATTAGTGTTGCTCATAATTTAAGGGAAACTGAGCAAAGATCAATAGCTCACGCTGAGTTGTTAGCAATTGATGAGGCATGTAAAAAATTAGGGACATGGCGTTTAGAAGATGCGACGTTATATGTAACATTAGAGCCTTGTCCGATGTGTGCAGGTGGAATTGTTTTATCGCGAGTGAAGCGAGTTGTATATGGTGCAAGTGATCCGAAAGGCGGATGTGCAGGGACATTGATGAATCTTTTAACGGACGAACGCTTTAATCATCAATGTGAAGTGGTAGCTGGTGTATTAGAAGAAGAGTGCGGTACGCTGTTAACAAACTTTTTTAGAGAACTTCGTAAAAAAAGAAAAGCGATCAAGAAATTAGAGAAAAGCAACGAGAATTAACGTATTTGCATTTTATAAAAAAACAAGTTATACTGATAATGCCTTTAATGAAGGCAACCGAATATTGGTTTTAACTTTGCCGTGCTAAGCGGGGAGGTAGCGGTGCCCTATACTCGCAATCCGCTCTAGCGAGGCCGAATCCCTTCTCGAGGTTATGTTGCTGTAAGGTCTGCCTTAAGTAAGTGGTGTTGACGTTTGGGTCCTGCGCAACGGGACCCCGTGAACCTTGTCAGGTCCGGAAGGAAGCAGCAATAAGCGGGTCTTCTCGTGTGCCGCAGGAGTGCCTGAACCGAGCTAACTGCTTGAGTAACGCTTATGGTACGTAATCGACAGAAGGTGCACGGCAGTTATATATGTATACAAAACTCACCTTAACTAAGGTGGGTTTTTTGTATAGAAAATAACTTTTGGAATCTATAAACAGAATGGGTTATAATAAATGAGATAATAACCTTTGAGGGAGGCCGTATTTTCGTGTCATACCAAGCGTTATACCGAACATGGAGACCGCAAAAGTTTGAAGATGTAGTTGGTCAAAAGCACGTGACAAAAACGTTGCAAAATGCCCTTCTTCAAGAGAAAGTTTCACATGCTTATTTATTTTCTGGGCCGAGAGGAACAGGAAAAACGACAATTGCAAAAGTATTTGCAAAAGCAATTAACTGTGAACATGCTCCGGTAGCTGAACCTTGTAATGAATGTCCTTCTTGTTTGGGGATTACACAAGGATCCATTTCAGATGTATTAGAAATTGATGCGGCTTCAAATAACGGTGTAGATGAAATTCGAGATATTAGAGATAAAGTAAAATATGCTCCAAGTGCTGTAGAATATAAAGTATACATTATTGATGAAGTCCACATGCTTTCTATGGGTGCCTTCAATGCGCTTTTAAAAACGTTAGAAGAGCCGCCTGGACATGTCATCTTTATTTTGGCGACAACAGAACCACATAAGATACCGCCTACAATTATTTCACGTTGCCAGCGTTTTGAATTTCGAAAAATATCAGTAAATGATATTGTTGAGAGATTATCGACGGTTGTGACCAATGAAGGCACGCAAGTAGAAGATGAGGCGTTACAAATTGTTGCACGTGCCGCTGAAGGTGGTATGCGTGATGCGCTTAGTCTTATTGATCAGGCAATATCTTATAGTGATGAAACAGTTACGACAGAAGATGTATTAGCTGTAACAGGTTCTGTTTCTCAGCAATACTTAGGTAACTTAGTAGAATGTATACGTGAAAATGATGTATCAAGGGCATTACGTATCATAGATGAGATGATGGGTAAAGGGAAAGATCCGGTTCGTTTTATGGAGGATTTCATTTATTATTATCGCGATATGCTTTTATATCAAACTTCACCACAACTGGAACATATGTTGGAACGAGTAATGGTAGATGAGCAATTCCGGATGTTAAGTGAAGAAATGAAACCGGAAGCAATCTATGAAATCATTCATACTCTTAGTAAGGGACAACAGGAAATGAAGTGGACAAATCATCCGCGAATTTTCTTAGAAGTTGTTATGGTACAACTGTGTCAACAGTTTATGATGCAAGCAAACGGCACAGATCGTTTACAAGCGATTATGAACAGGATGCAGCAATTGGAGAAAGAGTTAGAAGAAGTCAAAAAGAATGGTGTGCCGGCTGGTGTACAGCAGGAAGTCAGGGAGACACGTGCAGCACCAAAGCCAGTGCGGACAGGGAGCATGAAGATTCCTGTTGGACGCGTAAATGAAGTGTTAAAGCACGCAAAGCGTCAGGATTTAGAACAATTAAAAGCTGTGTGGGGTGAGTTGTTAGGAAGACTCAAATCATACAACAAAGTAGCCTTTGCTGTTTTATTAGAAAATAGCGAACCAGTAGCGGCTTCGGATGATACTTACGTTTTAGCGTTTCAATATGAGATTCACTGTAAAATGGCAAGCGAAAATCGAGAAGCTATGGATACAGTGGAACAAGCTTTATTTGAATTGCTAAGTAAAAGATTAAATATGATTGCCATTCCAAAAAGTGAATGGGGTAAAATTCGTGAAGATTTTTTACAGCGTGAAGGTGGGAATTCTGAAGAAAGCCCAGAGAAAAAAGAAGATCCTCTTATAGAAGAGGCAGTAAAATTAGTAGGGCAAGAACTTATTGAAATAAAAGAGTAATAATAATTAGGAGGAATTAATTATGATGCGTGGCGGAATGGGAAATATGAATAATATGATGAAACAAATGCAAAAGATGCAAAAAGATATGGCAAAAGCGCAAGAAGAACTTGGCGAAAAAACGGTTGAAGGTACAGCTGGCGGCGGTATGATCACAGTTATTGCAAATGGTCATAAGCAAATTCTTGAAGTGAAAGTTAAAGAAGAAGTTGTAGATCCAGAAGATATCGAAATGTTACAAGACTTAGTGTTAGCTGCAACAAATGATGCACTTAAAAAAGCTGATGAACTTTCAAATTCTACAATGGGTAAATTTACAAAAGGCTTGAACTTACCGGGTGGAATGTTCTAGGAGGATACTGATATATGCATTATCCAGAACCAATATCGAAATTAATTGATAGTTTTATGAAGTTGCCAGGGATCGGACCAAAAACGGCGGTTCGCTTGGCATTTTTCGTATTAGATATGAAAGAAGATGATGTGTTAGGTTTTGCAAAAGCGCTTGTGAATGCGAAGCGAGATTTAGCGTATTGTTCTGTATGCGGACATATTACTGACCGTGATCCTTGTTATATTTGTAATGATTCACATCGAGATCAATCGGTTGTTTGTGTTGTGCAAGAACCGAAAGATGTAATCGCAATGGAAAAAATGAAAGAGTATCAAGGTGTATATCATGTGTTGCGTGGTGCTATTTCTCCAATGGAGGGAATTGGACCAGAAGACATTAATATCCCGCAACTTTTAAAGCGACTGCACGATGAAACAGTACAAGAAGTAATATTAGCAACAAACCCTAATATTGAAGGGGAAGCTACAGCGATGTATATATCCCGCCTCTTAAAGCCGACAGGTATTAAAGTAACTCGTATTGCACATGGTCTGCCAGTTGGTGGAGATTTAGAATATGCAGATGAAGTGACACTGTCAAAAGCGTTAGAAGGTCGTAGAGAAGTATAAGAGGAGAAACAAAAATGTTCTTTCAAAAAAAGGGTAAATTGCGTAAAGAGTATGATGATAAGCTAATTGTACTATTAGAAAAAGTGAAGAATGAATGGTTACGTCAGAAGAGAATGGTTGAACAAAGTGTGGAGCCATCTCAAGATGTACTTTGTTCTTTGAAAATAGCAGAGGCGAAATATTTCTTCTTGTTAAAAGAAGCAAAACGTCGTCCTGTAAAAATGGAACAATGGTAAAAGGTTCTGCTGAAAAAGCAGAACCTTTTATTTTATTCTTTAAGTATTTTGTGGTCACTTCGTTTGGAAAGAGTGATTAATGGTTTTTATAAAGAAAGTGTTGCTGAATAAAGGTGAATGAGATGAAACGACTGGAGTTGTATGATAAATGTTCTTTTTTATTGTCTTGTCCCATACAAATAAATGTGTATAGGTCATTCATAGGGAGGAAAAAAATGAATTCTACGATTATTATTGTCGGTATTCTTGCTCTAGTTTTTATTTTTCTTATTTTTGGTGTTTCTTCTAAGCCATTACGTTTTATAGGAAAAGCGCTCTTTCATGTTACATTAGGGATAGCGTTACTCTTTATCGTAAATGTTGTAGGAACATATTTTGATTTTCATATTCCAATTAACTTGGGTACAGCGACAATCACAAGTCTATTAGGTTTACCTGGTGTTGCTGCATTAGTGGTTATTAAGCTTTATATCATGCCAAGATAAAATTATTTTGGCATTTTTTTTAAAAGTGTTGACGAACGAATGATTAATATGGTAAATTAATAAGCGTCGTCAGGAACGAAAGAAAAAAGTTGTTGACAGACTTAACGCAAAATGTT
>NZ_JBTIWT010000037.1:0-11952 GCF_054353775.1 Bacillus sp. 5w2
CTTGTAAAACTGCATTTGATGCACTTGCTGCAGAAGCCTCACTAAACCCTACAAACGGGGCTGATAAAGCGGTTGCAGCAACAAATAAACCAGCAATAACTTTTCTCATAAATATCCACCCACTCAAAATATTTCTAACAGTTATTTATTCTGACATAAAAATTAATTAATTTTAGCTGTAACAACTCTATACGTTCCACTACCATACAATTCAATAACAACCTTAGTAGTATACTCAACTGGTGCATACTTTAATGCTTTAAATGTCCCACTACTAGTAATACGAACTACACTGTCATCAAGTCTATTTGCTTTAGTAGAATTACTCTTAGAATACAATGGACCTGTTAAATCTGGATCATAATCATAGTTACCTACTTTACCTGAACCATATAAAAACCATCCAGAAACAGTATGTTTAAAACCAGCTCCCGGAAATGTATTAGCCACATAACCAGAGAAATTTTTCTTTTGTTGTGCCGCAAGTGCAAAACCATTACCATTAAAATTATCAACACTATTAAAAGCCATAATTAAAGGCTCATCTGAAAAAGATACTTTTCTACTAGAAAAAACATCTTCTTTACCTTCAGAAAGTTGTAAATTAATATCATTCTTCATTTCTTCTAATTTCTCATTAATTTCTTTTAACTGTTCTGAAGTTAAAACTTGATAATTAAACTCTTTAGAATCTGCAGACACCTTAGACGTATTAAAACCAGCAATTCCTGAAAAGATTAAACCAAAAACAAATAACAATTTTACAACACGTTTAAACGAATTCACAAAACTCCCCCTTTTATAGAAATATTTTCCACTCTCAAACACTATGTTACATTTGTTTTCAGAAAAGTCAAGATTTTACAAAAGGAGGTTTTATTATGTTAAATATTTTATTATCTACACTTCCACTTTTTTTTATATTTTTATTGCTTAATTATATTGGTCAAAAATTAAGTTATAAAAACGTAAAGATAAATTATAAAATAATTTTTATAATATCTTTAATTGAAGCTTTAATAACCCTATTAATATTTATTTATGGTCCTATACTATAATAATACTTTACTAAACACATAACATATCAATAGCAAGGGAATGCTTGTAGACTGATCTATACTGCATTCCCTTATTGTATGTATGCTATATTTCTATTTTTCTTTTTCCGACATTAGAACCCTACATAAAATACCAGCCAAATTTACTTTTTAAACAAACCGAAAAAACCTTTCCGTTTTTGTTTCTGATTTTGTGCCTGCATATCTCTAATGTTTTCAAGCAATAACTGATCTCGTTTCTCTAGCTTCTTCTCTATAAAAACTTCTAATTCACTGTTTTTCCCTTCTACTTCAGTTAACTTTTTCTCCGTATTCGCTAAATGTTCTTTTGTCGTAACCAATTCATTCGTAATTTCTTGTAGTTTCTGAACGAGTGCTTGATTAAATTGATTTTGTAACTGTTGATTTTCTAATACTTCATTCAGTTTCTTTTCTAATTCTGATTTTTCTTCTTTTGAAACAAACGAATCAAGTTCTCCGTTTCGCCATGACCGAACTTGATCGTAAGACCATTTTTGGGCCTGTATTTTTTCTTTTATTGCTTTTAATTCTTCTATATTTTCCTTCGAGTATCTACGATGTCCTCCCTGACTTCGCTCCGTTTGTATATTAAATTCATTTGACCATACCTTTAACAAATCGGGTGTGATTCCTAAAAGATCCGCAACAATTTTCGGTGTGTGCATTTCCGATTTTAGTTCCAATTTTTATTCCTCCCCAAAAAACGGAATACGTTTTTTACTTAAAAAACACGATTAAACCAACATTCCAATCAAAATCGGAATGTACTTACAACCGATATGAAAACCGATTTTAAAAACGATTTAATTTCCGAAATACATTCCGATTTTACCACCGATATGTATTACTTCTCGATAATAACATCAAAATCTTTTTTATTTATACAAGATTTTATGCAAAAAAAGAAGAGCGGGAATCGCTAGAATTCCCGCTATATCAACCATGTATAAAATCCTGTATACGAGATAGCAAGACAAAAAAAGAAGAATCCCTGTCAATACAAGGATTCTATCCAAATAGTTGCTACCGATAATGAGACGTTATGTTAACCTTATATGAATATCCTATACATCTAAAAATCTTAATGAGTCAGTTCTCTCAAATGTTACAATTAGAAAATTAATATTGAAGAAACAAAAATCAAATATCTATAATTTAAGGAGTGAAGTTATGATAAGTGTTCACGATAATACAATTGTTTCATACCAAGTTAATCTTGAGAAAGAAGAAATTCGCATTCACACTCTTACTGAATCAGGAGACAATGTATATATAGTTTTTTCAGGTGTCCTAGCACATTTTTTTGAAACCCAAATAAGTAACAGCATTATTTTTAATATAGACAAAGATCCACTTCCAGATTTTTTTAAAGAAAATAAGAAATTATTAGAGCAACAAAAATCTTATTGTTGGCCTATATGTTATGAAGATATTAAAGAATTAGAGGAAACATTAATAACAGGGAATTATTTTTATTACAACATTTGTGCATCTTATGGTCTAAGTGGTTGGGTATTAGCTAAGAAACTTGAGATATTAAACTCTTATTAAGTTAATGCTGATCTTAAATACACTTCCAATAACGAGAATTATGTAAATAAGCTGCCCATATGGACAGCTTATTTTTTGCTTAGCCTGAGATTTTTCCGAAATGCTGGCGGTACCCCATATAATTCTATTTTTGCTTTAAAGTTCGAAATGCAATTGCACCCGAAATAATTTGTAAAATTACTGGAATTATTAAAGTGAATACTGACATAAATAATGTTACTAATGGAAGTATTATCATACAAACCCCATAGACTATATTGTTAACCTTATTTACCAAACATGCTAAAACTAACAGTCCTATTTCAATAATTAATACAATAGAAATATAAGTTAAAAGGGCATTGTCAGTGTAACCTTCCATACCATATATAGCTAAAGACATTACAATCACAGAACCTATAACCCCAAAAATACCACCAATTAAACCAAGTACAAATTCAGCTGTTCTTTTCAATTCTTAATACCATCCTAACTATTACTATATTATGTTTTTGATATCCGATTATTTATATTAACAAATAATAATTAGAAATACTATGAATAAACACCAAAAATTTCTTCTTTATCTTTGATCTAAAAATTGCGTTTTGGCTAGAGTGCTGGCTCGTCGTGTGGGGGCGAAACCCCACGTATTAAACGTATCAACATATTGAATAAGAACAATTTTTGAACGTTTGATCTAAGCGATTCGGCTCGTATACTTGCTTATCCAAGTCGATAACCATTATCTTGCGTTTTGTCTGTCGGCTTGGCGAAAAAAGCATATCGAGCCGAAAAAAGTTTTGCAAGGACACAATAAAAAAGAAAAAGCATTAGCTTTTAGGTGAGGATTAACGAACCGACTTTTTTTATTGTGAGGGTGGAGATTTTTGAGTGTTTTTCTCAAAAATACGACCCGTTCCTTGCGGAACTTTTAGCTATATATATAAGAGTGAGAAGAGCAAAGTGAAGAAAGTCAGTAATAACAAGGGTTTATAAGATATAGGGTGTACCCAAAAAGGAACACCTGTGTACCCAAAAAGGAACACCTAAAAAATGTAAAATAACAATAAAAAAAAGATGTCAATATAAAATGACATCTAAAATAAATAAATTGGTAACTTATGTTTTTTACCATCTTCAGTTACAAAATTTTTAAGTGATTTTTTAAAGATTTTTTGAGTTGCTTTATCTACTCCGTCTTTTGGAGAACAACACATGATATTGGGATTTACAAACCATGTACGACTTGTACAAATGCGACCATCTTCAGTAGTTGTTCCAGTTTCTGCAACCGCTAATAATCCTTTTTTCATTAAACCGTTCATTAACTCTGAAACTTTTCCTCTAGTTCTATTTAACTTTCTAGCAAGATAACTAGGCGTTGCACTATCAGAATCAAATTCATCTTCTTTACTTATTCTTTCAACCAAAATATTCGTTTTAAATTCTACATAAGGTATTAAATCCATTAAAAACGCTTTCTCAGCTGTAGTTAAATAATCAATTTCACTCAGGTAATTGTAATTATCCATAATAATTTGCACAAACCTCACCCGATCTGTTGGCTTTTTCTTTTTTCCTATAAAATATTCATCTCCACCAGTTGTTTTACTTATTAACTGTAAGAGCATTGCTTTCTCTTCTTCTGAATAACCACCGGTTTGCAACTGGTCATAAATACTATCAATCTTACTATCTCTTATTTTCGCTTTTTTTTCAGCTTGTCCAAAATCTACAACTTTTGTCATAAAATAATTCTCTCCCTTAGTGGAAGGAATCAACTTTTATATGTTAGAATGTATATAGAATATATATTGGTTGATTCCAACCTTATTATGAAAAACCGCCTCGCCGACCAAAGCTTGGGCGGTTTTTCTCGTTTGTATGTCTTTCTATATAATAACATGAAATCCATTACTAAAGCTTTCCATCTCTTGCAAAAATACAACATTCAATCCTCTTTTACACTTTCGCCATTATCACTCCTATCTTCCCCTATCAAAATCTTGATTTCTGCTCATTTCTCTCTTATGTTCACGTTCAAATTGATTATCTATTCCCTTGCTACCCAATTCATTTTTAATAAGCCCTCTAAATGCCTTAAATTGCTCTCCAAGAACCTTTTTTGTTTTGTGATACAAAACCTTTATATTTGTCTTTAAATCCTTAATATGAGCTTTTAAACCGCTTATTTCAGTATGTAATTCTTCATTTTCTTCTCTCAATTCACGATTTTGTTTATAAGAATGATTTAAAGCAAGGCTCTTACCCTCTAGTATTTCTTCTAATTCTTTATTATCTGCTCGTAAACTCTCATTCTCTTTCACAAAATCTGTTTGTTTCAAGCGCTCATAATCATTTTTGATAGTAACCGCTGCATTCACTTGCTTTGTTACTTCTTGATATTGTTCTGGTGATAACACATAATTTCTTGTCTGTTTTTTCGTGATCTCAGCTTTTCCAAACATTTTATCCTGTACTTCTACTACTACTTCTTTACGTAAAAATGGAATTTTAACAGGTTCATTTGGCACTTGATTTGTAGCACTATCTAATTCTTTTTGCATTTGTTTTACTCTTTTTTCTAACTCTACATGACGCTGGCCAATTAGCTGCAGTTTTTCACTTTCACTCTCTACTTGTTGTTTCACTATCTCTAATTCTTTGTAATTATCAACGACATCACTTTCCAAACTCTTTTTCGCTACTTGTAATTCTTCTGTTTTCTCTTCAACGTTTTTTAAATGATGATCAATCGTTTGTAACTGCGTCTCTTTTTCTTGTACTTGATTTTCAACAAGTGATTTTGTTTCTGCATATTCCTTGTATTGACGGACTTTCATATACTTATGTGAACCTACATTAGCACGTTCAAAATTCGGAATGTGTCCTTTAGCCAATTGCTCAATATAGGCCGTTTCTAATTCTCTCCAATGTGCAATTAACTTTCTTCCCGTTCCTTCTACACCTTGTTGTTGCAAAGCTCTATCCATTCCGACACGCCTCGTTAATCCTCGACTACTTTCGAAATTCGGTACATAGTTAATATGTAAATGTGGATTGGCTTCATCATCATGTAAAACCATGTTATAAACTACTAGATTTGGATTTCGCTCTTGAAACGCCTCAGCATAGCGCTTCAGTGCTTCCTTTTTCGCCTCTCTATACATTGGGTCGTCTTTACCTTCCCCAATCGCTACAACGAGTTCTCGTTGCTCATGTGTCTTATCGTCTTTATGTATTTTGTCATAGTAGTCATCAATCTTACGGTCATTCCGTTTTTGTTTCTCGTTATACTTGTCCACTGCTTCTTGAAAGATATCCTTGTATACACTTCGGATGTCCTTTTGAACAAAGTAAATATTCTCCTCTGACCTGGATGGATCTATACCAGGATTTCCATGAATGTTTTCTCTATTATTGTGGCTCAATGAACTTTGGTGAGATTGATTAAATGAGATAGACCCCAACATAAAATGCCACCACTTTCCCTAGATTAATTGATACCATAAGTCTAGCAAAGCGACGAAATGGAGTCAATTAGAGTAACCCTATACTTATTTTGACGCTAACGCATCAAAATTGATAGGGGTCTGCGACGCTTGTCGGCTTTGCCGAGCCACATTTCATGTGGCAAAAACCAAACCCTGGGCTTTGCCCAAACCCACTGGGGAACTCTTCCCCAGACCCCATCATTCGAACTCCCCAACCCCTCAATCCTTGAGGGGCTCCCTCGCCGGTTGGCAGGAACAAACAATTGTTTGTTCAATACCAAGAGGGTTCGGGTGTAGTAGAGTTGGTCAAGTCAAATACTCCCTTTGCTTCGCTAGGTCCGTTTTGATTGACCAACACAAACAACTACCTCTGATTTAATTCCCCACTAACTCTTTTTAATTCTTTTATAAAATCCTATAGGATTTTATCCATATAATTGCACATGCCATTCAATTCTATATTGGTCCATGAGAGTTTACTTGTATACACGCTTCACCAGGTCAAAGGACGCTTAAAACGATCAAAGGATTTAAACGATTTTCTACCTCTAACTGAGATAGAAAAGATCAGAACTTATATGATATATAGAGTAAGAACCATATAATGATTTAAAGGGGAGATAAAAAATGATAATTAAACTAAAAGATGCGGATATTAAAAGGATTCATGAAGAACTAGAGGGGAAATGCCAAAAGTGTGGTCAAAGATGCGACAAAAAAGTACTCAGTTTTATTACTGATACAGTCATGGTTTGTCCTGATTGCAAAAATAGTGTAAAGCCTCCTGTGTTTAAAATAACTGAAGAGATGATTGCTAAAGTTAGCAAGATTAGTAAGTGGGGTGTTGGGGAAACTAAACAATTTTTAGAGATACTTCCTCTTGCGGTTGCACTGGTCGATTACACAGAAAACACAAGAAGATACTGGAACTGGGATAAGAGTAAATATATCTATTCTATTGAGACAGATCATGAAGGGAATTATATTTCTATTAGGTTTCATAAGGATTACTGGAGTAAGAGCAAGAAAGAAAAAAAGTTTGTCTATATTAAGAAAAAGAAATATGTTGTTATTGGCCAAGATCCAATGAATGTGAAGAAAATTAAGATTAAGGACGAATTTAGAGAAAGTTTACCAAGAGAAGAAAAAATACAATCAAAGATTGATTACTATAAAAATAACAATGAATTTGAAAAAAGTATTGTTGTGATAAATGAAAAACTTTCAAAAAGTAAACCGCACACATTGATAGATGGATACACCACTTTTTTAGCCTCAAAACAGTTAAAATTAAAAACAGTTCCAGTTTTAATTGTTGAAGAAATAAACATGTAGGCATAAAGAAATCCCCTACCAATCATTAAGATCAGTAGGGGAAAGTAAACTTTTAATTTTAAAATTATTCTTTATTCATATTAAATTAGATTGTTGTTCACTATTTTCATTTGCTTCACTATGCCTATTGATTAATAAATTAATAATTACAAGCAACAAGCCAATAACGATCAATAACAACCAATTATTAATAATAAAACTGCCTATATGTTTTATAACATTAGGAAACTCACGCGGAAAAAACCAAGCAAATAACTGTAAAAAACTCACTATAAAACTAAATGCTACACCAATACATGAAAGTATCTTCCAAATAGACATCAATATATTTAACCTCACTTTTAAATTTTAAAATATACTTGCAAGTTTATTTTTAAAAACATCTCCTCTCACTGATTAATTAACTTTCTACTTCTAAAAACAATTTTATAGGAATTTAAAGCAAAAAAGGGTCCCCATTTTGTCCGTAATTTATCCGCGATTTCCGCCAAAAAACCGCCAATTATTTCTAAATCTTTAAAAATAAAAAACGTAAGGAGAATTCTTTATAAGAATTCCCCTTACGTTTAAAAAAACATATAGATATTTCGGCTTTTATATCAATAAAAGCACTTATATACAAGCCTTATATAATAACATTTTAACACATTAAAAATATAAATAATCTGCCATCTTTCTGTCATCTTCCTGCCAAAAAACCGCCACTAAATAAAACTGTTTTTTCATTTATTCAATTCCTAATATAATTGATAAATTCATAATAGCTAAAGATTTATATCTTTCATATGTCCTTAAACTTAATCCCATTTTATTAGCTACCTCATAATCATATCGTTCTTCACGTCGTAAAAATCTTCTTATAATAATTTCTCTTTCTTTAATATTTAATTTATTAATTGCATTTACAATAGTTCTTACAGATTCTTTAGTCTGTTTATGATACTCACTTTCATAACCAAATAAAGATATTTTCTCAATAGATCGTTCAATAAAATACCAATCAGGGGTTATATCTAAATCTAAAGCAAGCCATCTAACATCAAGTTGTTTTAAAACCTCCTTAACTTCTTTACTTGCTTCCTTATCCAATTTTTTATTATCTATATCTTTTTCTATATTCTGTCCCATATAAATTTTCATTCCTCACAATAATAAATAATAATATTTATTTCAATTTAAATAGTACTATTCCCTCTTAATCTAGTTACAAAAAAATCAAACATCCAATGTAAACTTTTAAATATTAGTTTACTTTCAAATCCCCTTAATCATTGACTTCTCACCGATTCTCCTGATATCCTCAAAATACATAACAAAAGTATACATTCAAAACACTATAAATAAAGAGGTCAAAATCCATGAACAAAAAATCACATCTCATTGATGTCCAACCTATCCGTAGTAAAAAACAGATTGAAAACATGAAATGGGCCCTAAAACGCCACTGTTCCCAACGAGACTATATACTATTTTTAATTGGAATTCATACAGGACTACGTGTAAGTGATCTACTCCAACTTGAAACAGAAACCATAATAAAACTAAAACGAAAAAAGAGAAAAGAATTTAAGATCAAAGAAGGAAAAACAAAGAAAGAACGCATGATTAACCTTACTTCCATTTTTGATGAGGTATACTCTTATACTCAAACGCTAGATAATACCTGGTTATTTCCTTCTCGAAAAGGAAATCAACCCATTAGTAAGATCCAGGCCTATCGACAATTGCAAAAAGCCGGAGATTTTGCGGATATAGAATCTATCGGGACCCATACCATGCGTAAAACCTTCGGTTATTGGTTCTATAAACAAACAAAAGATATAGCCATGTTACAAGAAATCTTAAATCACAGTACTCCTCAAATTACACTGACTTATATCGGCATCAACAAAGAAGAGAAAGACAACGTTCTAGATTCATTCACCATTTAAAAAGATATACCAACAACAAGGGGCTTCTCTAATCTTTAAAGGAACAGAGCAACAAATAGACCAATCGTAATGCAATCAGCTGCTAAACCAATTAAGACCGCAATGAACATGAACTTTTCCATATGTTTTCACAGTCTTAATATAAGAGAAGCACTGAGTTATTTCGGATTTTCATGAAAAAATTAAAAAAGAACGCCTAATTTAGTTAAGAGCCCTCCATTATCCCTACTTCTATTTGCATTTTATTAAATAACTCTTCACATTCCGCCAAATACATATCGTCAATTTCATTAGGATTACTTCCTTTGTATTTTATATTGACCATTGTAATCTTCTTTTTAAACTTCCTCGTACTTTCCACATGCACAACTTTCAAAAGATAAGTCCATAACCCTAACACAGCACATTGCAATTTGCTTATCTTGCTTCCTCGATACTCCTCTGGAAGTCCTTCATTCCATTTCTTTACCGAAGCCTCATCCCTCAAATCTCTATCAAAAGAATCCACCAATCTATTTAAATCAGTCTCACTTACTTTAAATTTAAGTTGGTGAACATAGTTATTCCTCAATTCGTTCAACCTTTTATAAGGAGTTTTCTTGTCTAACGATAATGCTCCTAAAGCAATAGCTAAGTTTATTTTATTCATAAACATAAATCTCTCAGTTAAGACAAGCTGTGGTTCCACCATGTAAATTTTCAACAACTTTTCAAGCTCATGTTCAATATAAAGATGACCACGCAAAATTACTTGCAACTCATCCCCTCCAAAAGTCGCATCCAGAAACTCCTGAACATCCTTATCAACCTTATTACCAATCTGTTCTATAAATCCTTCAAGTTTTTCTTTGTACTCTTCAAATCGTTCTTCCAACCCTTTAATCGGTGTTAGAGTTTTACTCACTCCGCACATCCCCATTCCATAGAACCCCACAGGCACTACCCCTTAAAATTCCTCCCTCTCCAAACATCAAAAATAATATATATTAATAGAATTCTAAAAATGATTTTATATATCATGAAAAAATAACTTATAAAATTTAAATATAAATTAGCATTTTTAAAAATTCATTAATAGTAAACCATAAGTACCAAAATAAAGGTCTGCAACACATCGTTGCATGCCTTTTTTATATCGCTACGATGTGTTTCTTACTATTTAACATTAGAATAATTAAAGTGATTAAAGGAGGTACATATATGGACATTGGAAAAAAAATAAAACATTTAAGATTAATAAACAACATGACACAAGAAGATGTAGCCAGCCAATTATTTATTTCAAGACAAGTTATATCTAAATGGGAACTAGGAAAAAGTCTTCCCGATCTAACCAATTTATTAGCCTTAAGCAATCTATTTAATGTTTCAATTGATTCTTTATTAAAGGAGGATTCAAATTTGCAAAATCAGATAATAAAACAAAGCAATTATAAAAGATATTTATTAATTGCCTCTCTCTACATATATTCCTTAATCACTATTGTTGTTATATTTTATTGTCTCATTGCCTTTTTACTTATGCCAAAAGACATAAAAACATCAGATCTAAAGGTTATTAATTCCCACTTTTATCAAGAAAGCGATAAAAAAGAAATTCTATATATTTATAGTAAATTAACACCTTTCTTCTCCAATTATTCAGGAGATTATAGCATTCAAACAAAAGAACATGAAATAAACATTCATGCTAATCGAAATTCAATTCCATTTAGAAATAAAGATGTTTTATTTTCAATTGAAAAAGACATACCCCATGGAATAGATTGGGAAGAAAAAGATGTTTACATTGTAGATGAAAACAATAAAAAAATACTTATATATAACCATAAAAATAAACAACTGTATTACCAACTAAAAAATTAAAAAGTAGGCGATCAAAATTAAAAACATTTACAAATATATTTTTATACTAACTACGCTTATTCTTAATATAATTAGTTCTCTACTCATTATGAATACAGGATTTACACCAGGAAATATGGTGTTTGCCATTACATTTTTATTTTTCACCATGCTATTCCAATCAACTACAATGCTATTTATTATATATATGATTAAAAATGATACATCTAAAAAAATAAGAATAATATTATACATATTTTTAACATTAGATATATTTATCTTTTTATCGTTGCTATACATGGCATATATAGTAACAACAGCATTAAAATATTATTAACATCAATATAGCAAGGGAATGCTTGTAGACTGATCTATACTGCATTCCCTTATTGTATTTTTTGCTTAGCCTAGTTTTTTTCCTAAATCCTGGCGGTACCCCAATAAATAAAAAAAGCCCTGTAAAGGGCTTTTTTTATTTATTAGCAATAGAGACCTGACCAGAACAACCAGTTGAACCACCGGAAGGGCCACCACAATATAACCTTACTGAATAATCATCTTTTGGCAAAGATATAGTGTTATTATAACTTTTTCCACCTTTTAGATTACCAGTCGCATAAACAGATCCTCTTTTAAAAATAGTATAGCCTATATCTTTTGTTCCCCAATTTTGAACAACTATTTTCATAGAACTATTCACAGTAATCCTAGAAGTTGATGAAGATGTTTGACTAG
>NZ_JBTIWT010000038.1:0-5793 GCF_054353775.1 Bacillus sp. 5w2
TTCTCTAGCTCTTTCGGCTCTTCTGTCACATTTGGTGCTTCTGGGTTAGTTGGAGCTTCCAGTTCTTCTATTGATTCTTCTTTACCTTGTTCTTCCACTTCTGTTACTTCGTGGATTTTTATATTTGTAATATCATATCCGTTAACTTTCGATTGATATCCTGATACTGGTTGTTCTTTCACTTCATACGTATGAGCTTTTCCTTCACTATCAACTGCTGGTAACTTTCCAAACTCATATTTCCAACCATTTTCTGCCGTAACTTCTTTCGTTGTAATGACTTTACCGTTTTGCAGTAAATCTACTTTAATCGTTTTTGGGCGATCGTTTACTTTATCGCCTTCCCACGTTTTCGTTCCCGTAACTGATGTAGTTTTTAACTTATTTGGAACCATAAGTTTTATTCCCTGTACATCATCCTTCTTAATTGTAAAAGGAATCTTTGCTTTTGGATCAAACTCTACGTAATTCGGAGCAGAAATTTCTTGCACGTAGTAATTACCTGGAGTAAGGTTTGGTGCTTCAACTACTCCATCTTTATTTGTTGTATAAGAATCACCAATTTGCTGACCTGATTCTTTATACAATTTAAAAGAAACACCTGGAATAACTTTTCCTTCGTTTCCTTCAATATGTTTCACAATTTGCAGCGTTCCTTTCGCAGGTAAATCCCCCTCAGCTCCGCCGCCAAACGATATATTTTCAACCTTTACATTATTAGATTCAGAAATAGGCTTTTCATATAAAATTTGATAATCAAGTTTATAGTCATTCTGTAAATATTTTAATTTTTTCCCGCTATCAGTAATAGTTGACGTGTAGAAAACCGTAAAGGAATTAGCGCTCCCCATATGTCTATAAACTACAACTTCAAATGAGTTATCGCTAGTAAACTTAATATATCCATAACCTCGCTTTTGAAATTGCTCAAGAGACAAATATTCTCTATTATTAATAGTTATCTTAAAACTATCTTTATTAAGCATTTGTCCTTCTTGTAAAGTATCTTTCAAAATGATGTTGTCATGTAAATGTTGTTTCTTTAAATTTATATTTAAAAACCAACGTACTTCATTACTTTTGTCTGGCTGAATATCACCAGACTTATAGAAAAAGATTCCCGGTTCTGTACCTTCGCCTTTTGGATGCGTAATACTTACCGTTTGCTTTTCTAAACTTGTTCCTAAATTCGTTTGTACATCTTTCGTTTTTCCTGCTTCTACATTCGTACCTTGAACAGCAAAATTAAAATTCCCTCGAATATTTTGAAGCTGTTCTACTGTATCATTAAATGTACAAACTACATTATTTGTATTAATCTGGCACGTACCAAAAACGCGTCCTGATTCATCTTTTAATGCGATAGTTCCACTATAGCCCTTTAATTCTGGAGGTAGTGTTAACGTTAATGTATCCCCAGACTTCATCTTCTTTCCAGGCTTTTCACTAAAGTTTACATGTATGCTAGTCTTTTCCCCATAATTTAATTTCGTCTTTTCAAATGCAAAACTATCAACAAATCCAGTTGTGTTTAATTCTTGTGCATGACCTACGATAGGTGTAAAAACTTGTCCAATGATAACAGTAAAAATAAAACAAATTACAGATATTCTTTTTAAATATGTACTCATAAACCCTCCATCTTTGATTACTTCATTCTTCTACCCTAAACCACACTTTAAAATAAAGATTATTTGCAGCATCAAACTATCTTTCTTATCTTTTGGGCAGCCAACAATAAATATTAGTCCTTATAAAAGTGCATTACAAGACTGTTCATCCACCATTTATTTTGTTACTATTATAGTAGTAACCTTTTCGAACCAAATGACCATTTTATCCATAAGGTCATCTGATGATTAACTATCTTTATCCCTCGAATATACTCCTCCAATACCTTTATTCCACTCACACTAAAATTATTATTTCAACATCTATAAAATCCACCTGAGCAATTTACTAAACCTTTATTTAAAGCGGTATACATGCATTTACAATCAAAGTGTACTGCTACAAAAAATATTTTATATAATAATAAAAGAGGATTTAAATAGAAGATATATACCATTTCTTCAATCGTTTTCAAAAAAATAAAGCTATCTTTTCTTATTAAAAAAGATAGCTTTATCTGTATAGACGACTGCTCTACTCCCTATTGTTTCGCACCCTTCAACGACTCTCTCAGCACAAATTTTTGTAATTTCCCACTCGCATTACGAGGAAGTTCATCCACAAATAAATAATGACGCGGACGTTTATAGTCTGCTAATTCATCACTTTCTTTACAATATGTTTCTAAATCACCTTCTGTAATCGTTTCATCCTTCTTTACAACGACAGCCACAACACGTTCTCCCCATAATTCATCTGGCTCTCCAAGCACTGCAACATCTAATACACCAGGATGACTATGAAGGAAATCTTCAATTTCACGTGGATAAATATTAACGCCACCACTAATTACCATATCATCCACACGATCTGCGACGAATAAATAGCCATCATTATCGAAGTAACCTAAATCACCAGAGTGATACCATCCTTTATACATCGATTTTGCATTTGCTTCTTCTCGGTTATGATAACCAGCCATCATAGTTGGGCCGCGCAAAATAATCTCCCCAACTTCATAAGGAGGCAATACGTCATCTGGCTCTGCTGGTACATCATCGCTTGGTTTTACAATGCGAATTTCATGACTAAAGCATGGTGTTCCCGCTGAGCCTGCTTTCGTCATTTGATCTTCTTCTACTAGAAACGCAACAACTGGTCCCATTTCTGTCATTCCGTAAATTTGTACAAGATCAATATAAAGACGTTCTTTACATTCCTTCACTAGTGCTGGAGCCATCGCTGCCCCACCATATACACCAATCTTCAGCGAAGTTAAATCGTACTGCGTTAAATCTTTTTGCAGTAACATATTCCACATCGTCGGTGCTGCAAAAAACGTCGTAATCTTCTCTTCTTGAATCGTATGTAATACTCTATCCGTATCAAAGTGATGTAAAATAACATTCTTTCCGCCAACTTGAATGCGCGGAATAATCCCCGCATTTAACTCACCGCAGTGATATAAAGGCGCAACTACAAGCCCGGCGCTATTTCTATTATATTTTATGAAATACGTACAAATCATACTATGCTCAGCCATATCACGATGGCGATGCAGTACGCCTTTCGGATGACCAGTCGTACCACTCGTATAAAGCATAGAACAATAATCCATTTCATCGACTACAATATCTACTTTTTCAGCTGGTGCTTCATTTACTTTTTCATGGTAAGAACTAGCATAGGATGGTGTATTATCTTCTACATACCAAAATGACGAATTTGGAAAATCTCGTTCAATAATAGCAACAGTTGATTCAACTGCTTTTTCAAAGACTACTACTTTCGAGGCTGCATCTTGGAGGATATACGATAATTCTTTTGCCTTTAAGCGGAAATTAACCGGGTTAAAGATCGCCCCAATTTTCGCACAGGCTAAGTAAACGTTTACAAATTCACGGCAATTATATAAGTAAACAGATACAGTATCTCCCTTTCTTACCCCTTCTTTCAATAGAGCTTGCGCCGTTTTATTTATTTGCTCATCCCACTGTTTATATGTCCAGCGAATATTTTTTTCAGGCTCTACTAACGCCTCTTTATTCGGATACTTACCAACTGCTAAATCAAAAATTCTCCCTATCGTCATGTACATGCCAACAATTTCCCCCTTTTCTCTTTCATAAATCTATCATTTCGTCCATAAGTAGACATTGTCCTCTAATGATTTGACTAATTTTTCTGATTATTATCGACATAGTTTTACAAACAGTGCCGCTTGACGGTAAGTGAAATTATATCGACCGCAACTCAAATTATATCAGCGATTTTTCAAACATATCGACTTACCGACAAAAGCTAACAACATAAAAAAGAGGCTATCCCAAATCGGAACAACCTCCTTCTTCTTATACAAATAGCTCTTCTAAAATTTTCAGTTTGTCTTCTGTATATTTTACGAAGCCATCGTTATATGATTTTGGATCTTTCGGATTTGCGAAGTGCGTAATTGCTCCCGTCTTCGGATGAACAAATTTACTTGATGCACCACAGCCAAGTCCGATAATCGATTGTACTTCTTCCATAATGACAATGTTGTAAATACTTTCTTGCGTCGGCATTGCATATCCAACGTTCTCTAAGTTACCTAAAATATTCTTTTGACGATATAGGTAATATGGTACGTAATTATGCTTTTGCGTCCACTCTTCTGCTTCGTGCATCATCGCTGTAATTTCTTCGCGACCTGCTACTTTATATTTACGTTTGTTTTGCGTCATTTCAGAAGCACGTTTAAATGATAACGTATGAACTGTTAATGATTCTGGCATTAACTTTTCTGTTTCATCTAACGTATGCTTAAAGATATCTAACCCTTCACCAGGAAGACCAATAATTAAATCCATATTAATATTGTTCATTCCCATTTCACGAGCTAAATGATACTTCTCAATTGTTTCTTCTACAGTATGATGACGTCCAATTGCTTTTAGTGTCTCTTGATGGTATGACTGCGGATTAATACTAATACGGTCAATGTTCCATTTATTTAACACTTCTAGCTTCGCTGGCGTAATTGTATCTGGGCGACCTGCCTCAACTGTTACTTCACGCACATTTTTCACATCTGGGAACGCTTCATACATTTCTTCATACAGCATATCCATCTCTTCTGCTGTAATACTTGTCGGTGTACCGCCGCCGTAATAAATCGTCGTAACTTTTACACCTTTTTCTTTTAAAAACTTACCAATTTCACGAACTTCATAATGTAAACCACCTAAGAACGAATCAACAGAGCCTTGACGTCCGTTAATTGCATACGCAGGGAATGTACAGTATGCACATTTCGTTGGGCAGAACGGAATACCGATATAAATACTTACTTCCTCTTTCAAACGGTATAAATCCGGAACAACCGCTAATTGGCAATCAACAATGCGCTGAAGAAGTTCAATTTTCTCTTCATGAATTAAATAACTTTCACGAAGTTCTTGGTGTGCTTCTTCTTTTGACATACCATTTTGAAGCATTTTATGAAGAAGTTTTGTCGGACGAACTCCCGTTAAAATGCCCCAGCTTTGTTCAAGACCAGTTAACTGCTGAAGAACAGAAAGATATACATAAGAAACAACGTGCTTCACTTGCTTCATACGCTCTTTTTCATCTGTGAAAGCAGATAAATCTTTTGCGAATGTTTCTTCATACACATTTCCAGTAGCAACATCTGTTAAACAAGCAGATGCTTTCACATTATCCTCAATGTGTATATCAACGATAAGATTTGCTTCCTCTTGTTCAAATCCAATCGTACTATCTTCAAAAAATAAGCCGCCAATATTTTGCAGCGGACGTAAAAAACGATCATCTTGTAACGTTTTAATTGAAATTAACAACATTATCACCTTTTCATTTGCAAACTCTCTTTAGTTTACTTGAAGGGCGTTTGCAGGTCAATACAGAAGCTTTTACCTTATTTCTTCTATTTAAAAACTTAAAGGCAGAAGAGATGACATTTCTCTTCTGCCTTTTATAAACATTAGCTATTCTTAGTCATAAATCTTAAACGTATTCCCAATAACACAAGAATTACACCTATAAACGGAAGGTAATTTGTATTATGCCCTGTAGCTGGAAGTTTTTGATCATTGGAACTGCCTTGTTCTTTTTCTGGTAAGTTAGGCTTTCCTACTTCTTCACTTGAAGTTTCTGTTCCCTGACCCGGCTTCTGTATTCCTT
>NZ_JBTIWT010000039.1:0-4680 GCF_054353775.1 Bacillus sp. 5w2
AACGAAACAAACAACGTGAAACGTCAATTTTTATTTTTAGATGCTAGACAAACTAACTTTATTGGAGAGTTTGATCCTGGCTCAGGATGAACGCTGGCGGCGTGCCTAATACATGCAAGTCGAGCGAATGGATTGAGAGCTTGCTCTCAAGAAGTTAGCGGCGGACGGGTGAGTAACACGTGGGTAACCTGCCCATAAGACTGGGATAACTCCGGGAAACCGGGGCTAATACCGGATAATATTTTGAACTGCATGGTTCGAAATTGAAAGGCGGCTTCGGCTGTCACTTATGGATGGACCCGCGTCGCATTAGCTAGTTGGTGAGGTAACGGCTCACCAAGGCAACGATGCGTAGCCGACCTGAGAGGGTGATCGGCCACACTGGGACTGAGACACGGCCCAGACTCCTACGGGAGGCAGCAGTAGGGAATCTTCCGCAATGGACGAAAGTCTGACGGAGCAACGCCGCGTGAGTGATGAAGGCTTTCGGGTCGTAAAACTCTGTTGTTAGGGAAGAACAAGTGCTAGTTGAATAAGCTGGCACCTTGACGGTACCTAACCAGAAAGCCACGGCTAACTACGTGCCAGCAGCCGCGGTAATACGTAGGTGGCAAGCGTTATCCGGAATTATTGGGCGTAAAGCGCGCGCAGGTGGTTTCTTAAGTCTGATGTGAAAGCCCACGGCTCAACCGTGGAGGGTCATTGGAAACTGGGAGACTTGAGTGCAGAAGAGGAAAGTGGAATTCCATGTGTAGCGGTGAAATGCGTAGAGATATGGAGGAACACCAGTGGCGAAGGCGACTTTCTGGTCTGTAACTGACACTGAGGCGCGAAAGCGTGGGGAGCAAACAGGATTAGATACCCTGGTAGTCCACGCCGTAAACGATGAGTGCTAAGTGTTAGAGGGTTTCCGCCCTTTAGTGCTGAAGTTAACGCATTAAGCACTCCGCCTGGGGAGTACGGCCGCAAGGCTGAAACTCAAAGGAATTGACGGGGGCCCGCACAAGCGGTGGAGCATGTGGTTTAATTCGAAGCAACGCGAAGAACCTTACCAGGTCTTGACATCCTCTGAAAACCCTAGAGATAGGGCTTCTCCTTCGGGAGCAGAGTGACAGGTGGTGCATGGTTGTCGTCAGCTCGTGTCGTGAGATGTTGGGTTAAGTCCCGCAACGAGCGCAACCCTTGATCTTAGTTGCCATCATTAAGTTGGGCACTCTAAGGTGACTGCCGGTGACAAACCGGAGGAAGGTGGGGATGACGTCAAATCATCATGCCCCTTATGACCTGGGCTACACACGTGCTACAATGGACGGTACAAAGAGCTGCAAGACCGCGAGGTGGAGCTAATCTCATAAAACCGTTCTCAGTTCGGATTGTAGGCTGCAACTCGCCTACATGAAGCTGGAATCGCTAGTAATCGCGGATCAGCATGCCGCGGTGAATACGTTCCCGGGCCTTGTACACACCGCCCGTCACACCACGAGAGTTTGTAACACCCGAAGTCGGTGGGGTAACCTTTATGGAGCCAGCCGCCTAAGGTGGGACAGATGATTGGGGTGAAGTCGTAACAAGGTAGCCGTATCGGAAGGTGCGGCTGGATCACCTCCTTTCTATGGAGAATTGATGAACGCTGTTCATCAATATAAGTTTCCGTGTTTCGTTTTGTTCAGTTTTGAGAGAACTATCTCTCATATATAAATGTATGTTCTTTGAAAACTAGATAACAGTGTAGCTCATATTTTTTAATTTTTAGTTTGGTTAAGTTAGAAAGGGCGCACGGTGGATGCCTTGACACTAGGAGTCGATGAAGGACGGGACTAACGCCGATATGCTTCGGGGAGCTGTAAGTAAGCTTTGATCCGAAGATTTCCGAATGGGGAAACCCACCATACGTAATGGTATGGTATCCTTACCTGAATACATAGGGTAAGGAAGACAGACCCAGGGAACTGAAACATCTAAGTACCTGGAGGAAGAGAAAGCAAATGCGATTTCCTGAGTAGCGGCGAGCGAAACGGAACATAGCCCAAACCAAGAGGCTTGCCTCTTGGGGTTGTAGGACATTCTATACGGAGTTACAAAGGAACGAGGTAGACGAAGCGACCTGGAAAGGTCCGTCGTAGAGGGTAACAACCCCGTAGTCGAAACTTCGTTCTCTCTTGAATGTATCCTGAGTACGGCGGAACACGTGAAATTCCGTCGGAATCTGGGAGGACCATCTCCCAAGGCTAAATACTCCCTAGTGATCGATAGTGAACCAGTACCGTGAGGGAAAGGTGAAAAGCACCCCGGAAGGGGAGTGAAAGAGATCCTGAAACCGTGTGCCTACAAATAGTCAGAGCCCGTTAATGGGTGATGGCGTGCCTTTTGTAGAATGAACCGGCGAGTTACGATCCCGTGCGAGGTTAAGTTGAAGAGACGGAGCCGCAGCGAAAGCGAGTCTGAATAGGGCGTTTAGTACGTGGTCGTAGACCCGAAACCAGGTGATCTACCCATGTCCAGGGTGAAGTTCAGGTAACACTGAATGGAGGCCCGAACCCACGCACGTTGAAAAGTGCGGGGATGAGGTGTGGGTAGCGGAGAAATTCCAATCGAACCTGGAGATAGCTGGTTCTCCCCGAAATAGCTTTAGGGCTAGCCTTAAGTGTAAGAGTCTTGGAGGTAGAGCACTGATTGAACTAGGGGTCCTCATCGGATTACCGAATTCAGTCAAACTCCGAATGCCAATGACTTATCCTTAGGAGTCAGACTGCGAGTGATAAGATCCGTAGTCAAGAGGGAAACAGCCCAGATCGCCAGCTAAGGTCCCAAAGTGTGTATTAAGTGGAAAAGGATGTGGAGTTGCTTAGACAACTAGGATGTTGGCTTAGAAGCAGCCACCATTTAAAGAGTGCGTAATAGCTCACTAGTCGAGTGACTCTGCGCCGAAAATGTACCGGGGCTAAATACACCACCGAAGCTGCGAATTGATACCAATGGTATCAGTGGTAGGGGAGCGTTCTAAGTGCAGTGAAGTCAGACCGGAAGGACTGGTGGAGCGCTTAGAAGTGAGAATGCCGGTATGAGTAGCGAAAGACGGGTGAGAATCCCGTCCACCGAATGCCTAAGGTTTCCTGAGGAAGGCTCGTCCGCTCAGGGTTAGTCAGGACCTAAGCCGAGGCCGACAGGCGTAGGCGATGGACAACAGGTTGATATTCCTGTACCACCTCTTTATCGTTTGAGCAATGGAGGGACGCAGAAGGATAGAAGAAGCGTGCGATTGGTTGTGCACGTCCAAGCAGTTAGGCTGATAAGTAGGCAAATCCGCTTATCGTGAAGGCTGAGCTGTGATGGGGAAGCTCCTTATGGAGCGAAGTCTTTGATTCCCCGCTGCCAAGAAAAGCTTCTAGCGAGATAAAAGGTGCCTGTACCGCAAACCGACACAGGTAGGCGAGGAGAGAATCCTAAGGTGTGCGAGAGAACTCTGGTTAAGGAACTCGGCAAAATGACCCCGTAACTTCGGGAGAAGGGGTGCTTTCTTAACGGAAAGCCGCAGTGAATAGGCCCAAGCGACTGTTTAGCAAAAACACAGGTCTCTGCGAAGCCGTAAGGCGAAGTATAGGGGCTGACACCTGCCCGGTGCTGGAAGGTTAAGGAGAGGGGTTAGCGTAAGCGAAGCTCTGAACTGAAGCCCCAGTAAACGGCGGCCGTAACTATAACGGTCCTAAGGTAGCGAAATTCCTTGTCGGGTAAGTTCCGACCCGCACGAAAGGTGTAACGATTTGGGCACTGTCTCAACCAGAGACTCGGTGAAATTATAGTACCTGTGAAGATGCAGGTTACCCGCGACAGGACGGAAAGACCCCGTGGAGCTTTACTGTAGCCTGATATTGAATTTTGGTACAGTTTGTACAGGATAGGCGGGAGCCATTGAAACCGGAGCGCTAGCTTCGGTGGAGGCGCTGGTGGGATACCGCCCTGACTGTATTGAAATTCTAACCTACGGGTCTTATCGACCCGGGAGACAGTGTCAGGTGGGCAGTTTGACTGGGGCGGTCGCCTCCTAAAGTGTAACGGAGGCGCCCAAAGGTTCCCTCAGAATGGTTGGAAATCATTCGTAGAGTGCAAAGGCATAAGGGAGCTTGACTGCGAGACCTACAAGTCGAGCAGGGACGAAAGTCGGGCTTAGTGATCCGGTGGTTCCGCATGGAAGGGCCATCGCTCAACGGATAAAAGCTACCCCGGGGATAACAGGCTTATCTCCCCCAAGAGTCCACATCGACGGGGAGGTTTGGCACCTCGATGTCGGCTCATCGCATCCTGGGGCTGTAGTCGGTCCCAAGGGTTGGGCTGTTCGCCCATTAAAGCGGTACGCGAGCTGGGTTCAGAACGTCGTGAGACAGTTCGGTCCCTATCCGTCGTGGGCGTAGGAAATTTGAGAGGAGCTGTCCTTAGTACGAGAGGACCGGGATGGACGCACCGCTGGTGTACCAGTTGTTCTGCCAAGGGCATAGCTGGGTAGCTATGTGCGGAAGGGATAAGTGCTGAAAGCATCTAAGCATGAAGCCCCCCTCAAGATGAGATTTCCCATAGCGTAAGCTAGTAAGATCCCTGAAAGATGATCAGGTTGATAGGTTCGAGGTGGAAGCATGGTGACATGTGGAGCTGACGAATACTAATAGATCGAGGACTTAACCATAT
>NZ_JBTIWT010000040.1:0-4671 GCF_054353775.1 Bacillus sp. 5w2
AAATATGTAGCAAATGTTATCTAGTTTTGAAGGAATATGCCTTCATAGTTTGGTGATGATGGCAGAGAGGTCACACCCGTTCCCATACCGAACACGGAAGTTAAGCTCTCTAGCGCCGATGGTAGTTGGGACCTTGTCCCTGTGAGAGTAGGACGTCGCCAAGCAACTTTAAGACGAGTCAGAATGACTCGTCTTTTTTGTGTTTAATAAAATATAGCTTGTCATCTACGTATTTCTGGAGTGATAGATGATAAGCTATATTTATTTTTTTACATCAATAAGTTTAAAATGGTCACAAACAAGTAGTATATCTTCAGAAAAGGCATGGCCAAGTTGATTATGCTGTCTCCCCAGTAATCATAAGTACAATCACCTTCAGCAATATTCGGGTACTTCATTCATTGGTGTTATAGTTACTTCTATTGTCCTAATAATTGCTACAGGTTCATCCTGGCTATTGGGTACAATACTATAATCATTAGTCGTCGGTAACCGTTTATTTTCTAATTCACAAAAAATATGACCGGAGCATGTTGCTGTTTGAATAGTATACGTCCCTTTATTATCGCTTTGATATAAATAAATTCGGTTAGTTTATAGTTGTTACGTAGCCTATTGGTGATTTGGTCTGCAATAAAATTAGGATCAATACCTGACAATGTATCGCCTACATGTACTTCCCTTCCGTAAGTATAGAAACAAGGAAGAGGTTTGTCTGCAGTTTCTATATAACTGTAGTGCTGAGTATCTCCGTCATATAGAGGTGTTAAGAAATCATGATTAATGGCCAAACAATACTGTAATTGTTTTTCTTCCGTTAGTCTTTCAAGTTCGGTTAAGGCAGAGATAATACCACGATGGTTACCTTCTTCATCTCCATATAGTTCAGCTATAATACTAACTTCGCCGTTGGTACTATTAATACTATTAAATGAAACTAAATGCCTTTGTTAGTAATTTAATTTGCTCTTATAGCTGCGGTTGTTTGTATATAGGCATTAGGATAAAATCTCCTTAAATATTATATTTAGGCTCTATTGTAGAGAAGTTAAGTACAAGTGAAAAACAATATAGAATGATTACTTAAATACAAAGAGGAAGTGATATATTACAGTATTAAGGAACGCTTGTTCTACACTAGTGTGATGGGTACACTTGATCAATGAAGTTGTGTATTTTTAATCCGGTATATGTGTTTAAAGAAGAAATACTATTATTAAGTGCGGACTTCAAGTATAGCGTGTAAGTTTATATATTAATGGTGATTTATTACCACTATGCCATATTGAAGCAAGTAATACTAAAGGTGAAATAGATAAAAAACCGATATTCCAACTTGAATATCGGTTTAATAATATGTGACTTATACGAATCTATAGCAATACGAAAAGCGTAAATAAGATGGCCAATAAAATACGATAATATGCAAAAGGTTTTAAACCTATCTTCTCTAAAAGCTTCAGAAAAGTTACTACTGCTAGCATTGCTACTATAAAAGAGGTAATGAATCCTGCGGCAAACATAGGAATGTCATCGACACTTAAATACTTCCAACTTTTTAATAAGTCTAAACCTGTAGCTCCAACCATTACAGGAAGAGCAATGAGAAAAGAGAACTCAGATGCAGTCTTATAATTTACTTTCGCTAATAGACCTCCAGAAATAGTAGAGCCAGCTCTAGAGAAACCAGGATATACTGCTAAGCATTGAAATAATCCAATTGTTAATGCTTGTCGGTATGTTAAATCATCCAGTGAAAAGGCGGTTGCCTCTTTCTTTTTTACTTCTGCAAAAATCATAAGAATTGCCCCTGCTACAAGTCCAATCACGACAGTATACGGCTGAAATAAGTATGTTTTAATAACATCATGTAGTAGTAAACCAGCAATTACTGCCGGAAATACGCCAAGGAATACATGTAATGCGTTAAATTTTTTCTCTTTTCTTAGAAGAGGCTTAATATTACATAAAGAAACAAGGCGTTTATGATATAAGATAGCGATAGCTAAGATCGCTCCTAACTGAATGACAATTTCAAATGTTTTTGCCCGTTCTCCTTCAAAACCTAGTAAATGTCCGACTAATATAAGATGACCAGTAGAAGAGATAGGTAAAAATTCAGCTAATCCCTCTACAATACCGAGTATGAAGGCAATAATGATATCGCTCATAGTTTCACTCCTGTAAATTAATGAATATCTACTCTCTTAAAATAGAATAGTGTTGCAATAAATCCGAAAATGGTAGTTACCGCGATGATGATATAAGAATACTCTGGTGGATAAGTCGATTGTAATTCGTTATTTGCTATATCTAGAGTGGCGGTCCATGGGAATAGGTCTTTGTGTTTTGAATTTACGATCATAAGGTTAGTCATTGTAATAATAATTGTTAATATAATAGGTGGTACATAGGTTTTCATTATAAGAGTTAGTAGTACAATAGGTGAAGATAATAGAAAAAGAAGTCCACCACATATTAAAAACTTCACGAGAGAGTCTAAAAGTAAGGTGATACTAAATCCAGGGAAGCTACCTAGTAGCCCTAATAATAAAGTTAGTGCCCAAGCGACTAAAGTTAGCATCATGATCCAAAGGAATAGAAGGATGAACTTACTTATAATAAAGCTAATGCGAGATACTGGGATAGTTAGTAAATGCTTTAGTGTATTTTCTGTATATTCACGGGTAAACAGATAAGCAACCACTACTCCATATAAGGGGAATCCTATAATTAAGGTAGTATATAAGTTAACTTCAGTGAATAATTGATGGAATAAAATAGTCGGAGTTGGCTGTTTTGTTTTTATGTGTATATAAGACGCTACTACTACTAAGAAAGGTGCGACACCAGCCCCAATAATACTAATCAAAAACATATTAGAGCGTTTTAGTTTTAAAAGTTCTGTATAGAGTAGATTAACCAATCGTTCCACCTCCAACTAGGTTGGTGAAATAATCTTCTAATCTGTCTGCGCTCATCACCATTTTTAATACTTCAATATCGTTAAGAACAAACGCTCTGTTAATGCGTCCTTGCTGTCCGAAATGAGAGTAAACGCGAATATTCCCTTCATCACGTACTTCATAATCAAAAATTTGAAAATGATTTTCTAATAGCATCGCAGCTTTATGGTCATTATTCACCTGGAATTCTATGTATTTACGGTTTGCTTTACGCAGTGTATCAAGAGAAACTTCCTCTAGTAACCTTCCTTCATGAATAATCCTCATACGATCGACTAATTGTTCTACCTTGGCTAATATATGACTAGAAATAAGTATCGTTATATTTCTTTCTTGAGCTAAAGATTTAATAAGTTTTCGCATTTCTTTAATACCGATGGGATCTAGACCGTTAGTTGGTTCATCTAATATGAGTAGTTCAGGATAATGAAGAAGTGCACGTGCAATTCCTAAGCGTTGTTTCATCCCTAAAGAGTATTTTCCTACTAATTTTTTTGTTTCGTGCTGCAAACCTACAATTTCTAATGCTTCTTCAATTGCATTCCTTTTATGAACTCCAATTATCTTTGCATTAATTAATAAGTTCTCTCTTGCAGTTAAGTTTTCTAATATGTACCATAACGGTATTATCGTCTTCTATATAATTAGCGTTCCACACATTTCGGAAGATTTTTGTTTTTGTAAATAATTGCTCTGGGTTGGAAGAGAAGAACTTTAATAGTTTAAGTTTTTTTTCGGTTAACGCAATCTCTTGTCCGTTCGTATGGACTTGTGTATTTTTTAAAATCAATGGTTAGTCCCTTAAATGTTAAAGTTGTTTTCTCTTGTACAGTAGTGTTACTTCCAAGAACTAAAAAGCGTCGCATAAGAGATTTTACTCGTGCAACCACTTCGTGAATACTGAAAGGTTTCGTAATATAGTCATCAGCCCCAATGCTTAAACCTAAAACTTTATCAACTTCGTGATCTTTAGCAGTTAGCATTAATATCGGTATGTTAGTTGTATCCCTAAGTTTTCTACAGACTTCAATCCCATCTACTTTTGGCATCATAAGATCTAATATAACGAGGTTATAGTCGTTTTGATTAAATAAATGCAATGCTTCTTCGCTGTTAATTGCAGTATCTACCATATATAATTCTCGCTCTAAATATCTTTTTAATAAGTCTCGAATTTCTTTATCGTCATCTGCTATAAGAATACGTATATCTTTCATATCGTCACCTGCTTCTAATAGAATGTTATTAATAGTACAATTTGATAAACAATGGGGAATAGGGAGTGGTAATAAAAAATAAAGCAACTTTCTAATTATATACTATTAATTGTTAAAATAAGGTTGCTAGTTTAGCTGGAAAGAGTCAATCGTATAAGTTCGGTAAGATGGGGGGAGCGAGTTCTTTGTAATAGAGAAGTGTCTAAATTGAATAGTATTTAGAAGAATAGATTAGTAAAGAAAAGTAGACGATGGTTTCTATTTTAATGAAATCTTTATAGGTTCTTACCTGGAGCTAAAGAGTACGAAGATATTAAATTAAATATCTTTACAAAAAGGTGTTGACGATTAGAGTTTAGAGGTGTAATATAGGACAAGTCGCCGATAGCAACAACGCAGAAAGCGGCAAACGAAATAAAAACAAAATGAAAAACTTAGTTGACATTGAAATATGAAAATGTTAACATAAGGGAGTCGCAAATGAGCGA
>NZ_JBTIWT010000041.1:0-3014 GCF_054353775.1 Bacillus sp. 5w2
AATAAAATAAGCTTGTAATTAATGTTGGCTCTATGAGCACTTTTATCTAGCAAGAAACAGCTTTATTTAATTATGATTTCACATCTAAATAGCATACCTTCAGAAAAATATGGACAAGTTTGTTAGACTCTTTAACTTTGAGTTTTAAAGTCTATTTATTAACAAGAATATATGCAAGGTATTGCCCTCTGTAGCCTGCGCACACCTTCTTTTATTTCTTCAGTTGTTAAATGTCCATACCCCATAATAATTCGATTATGATGTTTTCCTTTTTCAATAGCGTGGTCTTCCACAGGATATACTTTAACCCCAAGTTGTTGGATTTTCTCAAGTAATTCTTTGGTGAATTGAAATTGATTGAATTTGACAATCAGGTGTAATCCTGTAGAATGACCGAAAATATTGATCTTATTTGAGAATACTAATTTTAATTGCTGGATAAGGATGTCTCTTCAATTTTTATAGATTTTTTTCATCTTCATAATATGCCGTTCCAAATAATCTTCGACAATAAATTTAGTAAGGACAAGTTGATTTAAAGAAGATGTATGTAGATCTGAAAACCATTTTATCCTGCGACATTTTTCAATAAGGTGTGAGGGAAGAACTAAGTATCCCATCCTAAGGGCCAGTGATAAAATTTTACTAAATGAACCTATATATAACACGCTCGGGATCCAATCCCTGTAATGAACTTACAGGTGAGCCTTCATATCGAAACTCATTGTCATAATCATCTTCAATGAGATAACAATTTGTTTTTCTTGAGTAGTTAATCAATTGAACCCGTCGTTGAATCGGTAACGCTCCTCCTAAAGGAAACTGATGAGAAGGAGTAGTGAAGATGAATTTTGGGTTTTTATTTGCAGGCAGCAAAGATGTATCCATCCCATTATCATCAACTGGTATAGGATAAAGGAAGGCTCCTGAATTTTTAAGATTGTTTGAATGTCATTGGTGATGGGATCTTCTATTAGTACTTCGTCGCCTGTTGACAAAAGTAACTTAGAAACAAGTGTTAAAGCTTGCGTTGCACCGGAGAAACGAGACATGAGGGGATTGTGATAGCAAAAGAACTAATTACAAAAGGTTATCATACTTCACTAGAATACATAGGGGAAAATACTCTAGATATAGAGGAATGTTATAAAGCAAAAGATGAGTTTTGGAATCTTATTGGGGATATGGGTGCTCTATCTATGAAACAAACAGTATCACTCGATTTATCGCATATTGGGTTATCTATAGATCCAGAAATATCTTATATTCATTTAATGGAGTTGGCAGAGAAGGCGAAAGTACATGGAACTACCCTTATGATAAGTGTGGAAGAATCATCTAAAGCAGCAGACATTCTTTCCATCTATAAAAAAACGACTGAGCAATATCCTAATGTAGGGATAACGATTCAGGCGCATTTATATCGCCCAAACAAGGATATTCAAGAACTCCTACATTATCCCGGGGAAATCCGAGTTGTAAAAGGTGCCTATCAAGAAGTTTCGGATATTGCTATACCTAGATCAACTGACTTAAATCAACAGTATCTTCAGATCGTAGAACAACTAGTTGAAAATAACCATCCTGTATCTATAGCTACACATGATGAAATTCTTATTAAAGAAATGGAGCAACGTCAATACTTTAGTCAATCTAGTGTAGAAATAGAAATGCTATATGGAATTCGTCCGGATATGTTAAGTGATTTGAAAAACAAAGGACATAATGCTAGGGTGTATTTGACTTATGGGAAAGAGTGGTACTTGTATTTATGCCATCGGATAGTTGAATATCCGGAAAACTTATATCATGCAGTGATAGATATGATACATTCATCTTCAGTACAGTAGGGTAGGGAAGATTAAATAGATATTTAATCTTAAATGTAAAAATTATTTTGGCTATGGTTAGTATGAGGGAGTTCAGTTATAGCGAGTAAGTTAAATTTTTTTGTTGTGGCCCAAAAATAAGAGTCGGATTTTCCTTAGAGTAGAGATTCCGTCTCTTTTTTAATTGAAATTTTTTTAGTTTATATTTGTATTAAATGCGGACAGGACCCCTATAGGTGTTGAAAAGATTATGAGTTATAATTGTACAGCTGTAGTATACCTTGTTGTAGGATTTGTTTTTGTGGGTGTTTTATATGTGTTGGTTTCTTATTGGTATGTATTCTTAGGTTTATAGCTAGAAATAAATGAATTTGTAATTCTATATGTATTTCAAAACGGAGGATATATAATAGAAACATTAAAATTACATACTTTGTTAGTAACTCGATTTGCTCTTCTAGCGGTAAAACGTAAATATAGGTATTGGATAAACATCCTTAAATGTGATAAAAAGTAATAAAATATAAGTAGAACAAACGTTCCTTCTGGGTGTGTTAGGTACACTTGATCAATTCAGGTACGTATTTTCAATCCAGTATATGTGTTTAAAAAAGAAATGCTATTAATGGGTTCGGGCCTCGAATATAGTTTATTTGTATATCTTAAATGTTTGTTAAGGGGATATAAAATTTATTACGACTAGGCCATATGGAAATGGATGCTGCTAAAGATGAAAGAGATATAAGTCTGCTATTTCAGTGATACAGGGATAGTTAGTAAATGTATTAGTGTGTTTCTATATATTTACGAGTAAACAGGTAAGTAACCATTACTTCATATAAGGGGAACGCTATAACTAGAGTAGTACATAAGAATTTCTGTATCGTTGCCTGTTATAAGAATACGTATATCTTCAATCGTTTCTAATAGAGTGCCTGATAAACAAAGAGGTGTTAGGGAGCGTAATAACTTTTTAATTACATATTAGTAGTTATTAAAATAAGGTTGTTAGTTTCGCTAGAGGAAAACTTCCATACCAATTAAGTCTAGGGTATAAGTAAACTTGAATATATTTTAGAAGAAGAAATTAAAGCGAAGAGGCTCCTCTCTAGATTAGAGAGTGTAAAAATATTAACTTGAATAACTTTATAAAAAGGTATTGACGATTAGCATATAGAGGTGTAG
>NZ_JBTIWT010000042.1:0-2324 GCF_054353775.1 Bacillus sp. 5w2
TTCCTTATCTTAACATCTTCGTTAGTTAATGTCAACTAAGTTTTTTATTTCGTTTGCCGCGTTCTGCGTTATTGCATCGGCGACTTGTTCTATATTACACTTCATTTGTATAATCGTCAACATGTTTTTTAAAAAACTTTATATTTTATAAATTTCATTTAGGTAATCAAATTTTTTATTTACATATTGCTTCTATATAAATATAGAAGCAATATGTAAAACTATCTACCTGTCGCTATTTCATCATAGTAACTATTGTTCTTTTGATGGCGCCGAACAACTTCCATCAGTACAAGAAAGATCACTTCCACCATCTGCTGAAAGTTCCTGTAACTTCGGTGCAGGATTCTCCTCTTCCCATACTTGCTGAAGTGCACCAACAAAAGTTTCAAGTGGTTGCGCACCTGAAATAGCATACTTTTGATTAATAATAAAATAAGGTACTCCTGAAATTTGATATTGCTGAGCAATCGCTTCATCAATTCTAACATCATTTGCATATGCGCTTTTATCATTAATAACATGTAAAGCTTCCTGTTTCTTTAAGCCTGAAGCTTCAGCGATAGTAACAAGCGTATCCACATCACTTAAATTTTTCGATTCAGTGAAATATGCAAAAAGTAGATTTTCCGTAATCTCTTTTTCTTTCCCTTGATCCTTTGCAAATTTCGCAAGACGATGCGCATCAAAAGTGTTCGTTGGCTTCATCTCATCAAAATTAAAACTTAAACCCATACTAGCTGCATGATTGCCTAGTTGCACGTTATTACGTTTAGCTTCTTCAATACTAATCCCATACTTTGATGCAAGTACTTCATTAATACTTGTTCCAGAATAGATTGGAGCATTTTGGTCTAATTCAAAACTTTTAAACTCAACTTCAACATCCTTCTTATGCGGAAATTGCTCTAAAGCCATTTCTAATCTACGTTTCCCAATATAGCAAAATGGACATACAAAATCTGACCATACTTCAATTTTCATAGAAACACCTCATTAACATGTAGTTTCCAACCATTGTAGCACTGGCACTAAGAAATTCAAAAATTTATGCTTCAAGCCTTATATACTGAAACCTAAAATGAATTTACAAATAGAAAAACGATAATCAAAAGTATTGCTTTCTGATTATCGCATATATAAATCTAATTATGCTGGAATATATCTCCCTACGAACTTCCATACGGTATTCCAATATGTATTCGAATCTATCTTCTCAGCTTCTCCATGTCCAGCACCTGGAACAATTAATTTCTCTTTTTCTACTTTTGCAGCATTATACACTTCATCTAACATTTCAAAAGGAACGAATGTATCCGCATCCCCGTGAATGAATAGCATCGGTGTTTTACTTTTCGCAACTTGTTTAATAGCTGAAGCTTCTTCTAAATCATATCCAGCTCTTAATTTTGTAACTGTATTCGCCGCATTCATAACAGGAAACTTCGGCAAGTGGAATAGATCTTTTAGTTGATAAGTAAATTCATCAATAACAGTTGAGTAACCACAATCTTCAATAATAACTTTAACGTTAGAAGGTAAATCTTCACCTGAAGTCATCATTACAGTTGCTCCGCCCATCGAAACACCAAATAGTGCTATTTCAGCATTAGGGTCTTTCTTTACGATTTGTTGAATCCAAATCAAAATATCTTTACGATCATGCCAGCCCATGCCGATATAATCGCCTTCACTATTTCCATGCCCACGAAGATCTGGCGCTATGACGTTATAACCTTGTTCATAAAAATTTCGGATATATTTCGTCATTTTCGATGCCCTGCTATCATATCCATGAACTACAATTGCCCATTTATGGCTAGATTGTTCATTCATATATTCATAACCTATTAATTTCAACTTATCGATAGAATTTATGTTCAATGTATTAGGTTTATGATTTGCTACAAAGTTCGCATCCTTTTCTTCATTTGTAGCCAACACACCTCCCGATGCGTTCACTGTTTCCACTAAGTGAGGATTATCCTCTAAAAATTCTTTCTCTTGTTTTGCATTCAATGCATAATTATAAAAATAATTCCCGACTAACATATAAGTAATTGCTAGAAGGACTAAAACTACTATAGTAATTACACCTATCTTTTTCATATTATCTCCTTTTCAAAGTTAAATCTTCTTATATTCAAGTACTCAAAAAAACAACTGCACTATTTTAACACACTGGCAGATCACTTCTACAAAAAATGAAATAGAAAATCTTAAACTACACATCGAAAATGATGAAAGAAATTGAATATGAGAGGATTAGAAGAATAAGGATTACTTACAAATTATAATGGTACTTGAGGCTGATAAGTAGTTAG
>NZ_JBTIWT010000043.1:0-2204 GCF_054353775.1 Bacillus sp. 5w2
GTATTAATTCATCGACCAATGAATGCCATTTTGGCGGAATAATATTTTCCAATGCAGGATTATGTTCAATTCCTTCTACTATTTCCTCTATTTCTTCTGCCTCATCTTCATAGTGATATTCACTTAAGTCTATATGCTTAAATTTCATTGTATTCTTGTAATGGGCCAAATCATATGGATAATGATTATTATCTTTTAAACTTGTATCATCAAGTTCCAAAATTTTCACAAGCGCTGCCGTTTCAAAGCTCCAATATCCTACATATCCAGGTTCTTTATGCGCGTTTTTCCACTCATAATCATAATGGCCTTTAAACCATTCTTTCTCCATATACGTTTGTAATCTTTTAGACGCTTCTTTTTTATCTGTTTGTGCAAGTTCTATAATCTCTCTCGTTTTTGCATATGGATTTTCCTTATAATATCTGTTCGTCATGTTTGTGTATCCGATATCACTAGCGCATAAAAGAAAATCAATTACTGCGTCGTTCATATTTTCCTTCTCAACTAGCTTTGCTAAACTTACAAGATTCTTTTTCTCCGTCTCTAATAAAATCCCTAGAGATATCATCCAAATTAGATTTAAATATCCAACTTCTCTTTCCCCTATATGCCCCAAATCAATAAGAGTGTTGTCAAAATCTCCTTCTATTGTATGAATAGCTTCTCCTATGGAGTATTTTGCGTTAATATCCTCTAACTCATAATTAAAATTTAATAGATATCTTCCTTCTATAAGACTTTTATTATCGTTAGGCTTTCTTTGAATACCATTCCTTTCATCTTCTTCAAAACTTTTAATCTCCTCTTTATTTTCCTCAATAAACTCTTTATTACATTCAATTTCTTCTCTACATTTTTCTTCTATACATAAAGGATCTCTCATACCATTCAATTCCTCCTAGCTTCCAAAATTATGACCTTTCTTTAATCTAAAGCTGAAATCCTATTACTATCCATTCATCAACTACATCCCAAAAATCAACATTGTATTTAGGCTCTTCGTTCGTCCACCATAAAGTCGCATTATCATTAATACAATTCTTATAATCCACTGCTACATAACCACCCGAACCATTTTTGAAGAAACCAAAAGTAGTTTGTAAATCAATTTGTAAAGGTTCTTCTAATTCTTCGATAATTCCCCATTCGTCATCATCAAAAAAAGTTACTTCTTTCAAAGGAACTAATCCCATTGAGTGACTCGCATAAAAATAAAAACCATTATGTACAGTTTGATAGAAGTCTTGTATAGACGAAGGGAATCCCCCCCAATTTGTTTCTAAAGCTTCATTATTAAACTCAGCTTTTGGATTACCTCCCTCATAATATAGAATTTCACCTGTGTCTGTTTTAATAGTGTATAAAATTGAATACTTACCGTCAGTATCCATAAGCTCGACTTCTACAAGATGCATAGACAAATATGAAATAGTGTTTCTTAATTCCGCACCAACTTGCTTTTCCCATACTTTTAAAATTGCCTCAACTCTTTTGCTTGTGTTTTCTTCCTGAAACAATTCAAACCATGAGCTTGGTATTTCCGAACAACCAAGTTTATTTATCTCATGATACGGAATGATCCGAATATTCTTTTTGTACTTTTTTAAAAAACTAAGTTTTTCTCCCATACCTTCACGACATCTCCTTTATTCATCATATCCTTTTTTATCCTATTGCCTCTAAACTTATGATTAATTTCAAGATTCCCTTTTCATTATTAGAAAGATTAACAATCTTCTCAACTCCATCCGTGCCCTGAACTTATTTACTTCCCCTACATAAAACTCTGTAACACTCTACATAACTAACAAACCCCTTTGTAAATACAAACAAAATAGCAGTTGGATTCCCAAAACTACCACTATTTATAACCTCTTTTATTTATTGAATTCTATATGTTTTTGATGTACTGGTTATTGAATTTCTTCTACTTCGACAACCTCTATCTTCACTTCATACATATTTGGGATATTTATTTCTTTCGGTACCCATGCATAATAATTTTGATCATTCTCTAATATAAATTGAATTAACTTTATTTCTGATCCATTCCAGAAATTTTTAAGATTATCAATGTAGTCCTCTAAATCCTCTTTATAGTCCAGTTGTAATATATAATCTCTTACTGTAAGGGCAAACACAATTAAACTTCCTAATAGATCCTTTTGCTCATTTTCTTCTTCATATTCTTGTGGTAAGAA